>CANRGB010000114.1 GCA_947630005.1 uncultured Lachnospiraceae bacterium | reverse complement strand
ACGGCAAGAGCGCTTAGCTTAAAGTTGAATGTGCCGCTGGACGAGATATTATACCTCCCGGTAGGACGTACTATTGTCTTTCGACGAGGCCAAAGCCCCGTATTTTCTAATCGGTATGATATTTATAATGATGAATTCTATCAAAAAATCACTCATGCGTACGAGGGAAAAAAAGGTGATCAGCGATCAAAAGAACATTGATCATGTAAAAGCTGTTAACTTATCCGGCAAGATGCAGTGTTACTAAGGAGGCCTGCGAATTTTAAGAACTTTTATTTCTGATACGAAACTGAGTAAAAAATGCAGATGCTTTAAAATCTATTTAGAAAGTGAGGGAGGTAACCAAGATGAAGAATTCAATTCAAAAAAACAAACTGACACGGCTCAATGCCAGCCGTGGAATAGAACGTGACATCACTTTAAAAAATGGTGCTATCTGGGTCCGCCCTGCGGCTTGCATGCAGCTGAAAACAATGTATAACCGTAACAGACAGAAGAAGGAAACCAGACAGATGGTTCTGGAATATGAGGAGGTTTAAGCATGATCAAAGCAACTGCATTAAAACCGGTAACTACCGAAAATTTGGATATTGTAGCTGATGTGCTGACAAAAAGAAGTCAGAATATCAAAATTGAATATTCTCAGCATGAGAACCTGGTTCCTCCTGCAGTAGAAGCTCTTGCATGTAAGATGCTGCAGCTGGATGCAGATATCAGAGGTCTTCTCAATGATCTGAGAGTACTCTATGTATCGAAGCGAGAGGACTTTCATCTTAGCATGCGTGGCCTTTCCAAGGAAGCAAAGACCAGTATTATTGAACTCTTTGAGAGCCTGTATGGCGTTATGGCTGAGGTTCATTACTGTGCAGACTGTGATGTGATCAACGGCAGATTAATCTATGGCTCAAAAGCCCAGAGGTTCATTACAGGTCAGTATATGGAAATCGCTATCCGCAAGGTAGTCAGCGACGTCCTCTCTGAACTGGAGAAGAAGCATCGAAAGCAGTTTAAGCTTTATGCAAACACAAAGGTGGCTGCTGCTGATGGCAAGCTGAAGAACGAGTTTGATCTGATCATTGAAAATGTGACAGATTCGGTGGTTTATGTAATCGAGATTAAATCTGGAAAGAACTTCCGTGACTTCGATAAACTGGCTCGCATTGGTAAAGAATACGGCATTGTTCCAAACAGATTACTCCTGATTGATAACTATCTGACAACATTTCAGATGGAAACTATTGAGTATTTCTGTGAGTACTATTGTGCGAATCTGGAGCATGACAACCTGAGACAGAAACTTATCACTATGATCGAGAATGATCTGTAATTGAAGGGAGAATAAGATGATGAACTATACAAAGTGGAATGATCCTAAAAACTATTCAAGAATGACAGCTGAACTGGCAGAGTTTGCAGTTCCTGAAAATCCGATCTTTGCTGTCAGAGATAATGAGCACATTGAGCATTCATTTGTGCAGTACTGTATGACTAGTGTGGATGAACTGCATGAACTTCTGGATGATACAGATATAGCAATCATCGAGGCGATTGCAGTAGCTAAGTATCTCAATTCGCTGCAGATCTATGAATACATTACGCTTAGAGGATTTGATGTAACACGGCCGAGATTAAGAAAGCGCATTCTAAAACTGATGAAGTATCGTGTAATCCGGGAAAACGAGATGGTGTCTGCCGGATCTGAACGTGGACTGAAATATTATGAACTTGATTACTTTGGCCATGCACTTGCAGTGGAAAGCGGAGTGGTATTTCATATGGGCAATCGCTATATATCTTATTTAAAGCGTAAAGAAAAAGGAATACCGGATGATACCCCTTGCGATGTAAAACGTATTCTGGTTGGCAATCAGATTGTTCTTAACCTCCTGATGAGCAATACTCAGATGCAGCGTTTTGGCATCATGGAAACCATGCGGGCGAGCAATCTGGAACTGGCAGGAGGAAGCTGCATGATTCGTACAGCCGCCAACGTTCGAATTGATGAGCAATCAGTATTGGCTTATGAGGTCGTCCGAGACACAGCAGATTCCTATGAAAAACTGATGAGCAAAATTGAACGTTACTATGCCCTGGTTAATAATGAAGAGTATCTTGCTTCAAATTATCATGGAGATGCGGTATATCCTCAGATGATTATTTGTGGAGAATCGCTTGAACACAACATTAAAATCGTCAAATATTTAAAGGCAAACGGTATGTGGAGAGAGGAAGATCCAATTCTTTTCACTGAGGACTTACTTAATATGAAACGTTCGCTGGTATCAATTTATGCTTTAACAGAAGACAATACACAGAGTTGGTATGCACTTCCGGAGAATAACGGCTTCTTCCGGGAGGCTGCCTAATGAGGAGATTATGGATGATTTCTATTGGAAATATCTTCAAAACGTATGACTATCCGGGAGAAGATCATTCGATGAGTGAACTTGTTGAATTGATTGAGAAAATTAAAACTGGGGAGGATGAATAAATTGATTGATAAACATAAAGAATTTGCTGAAGCAATGAGAGATATTATGCGCAATGAGGAGAAAAGACATAAAGAAAATGATTATCTGTATGTTGAGGATGATCTTGATGAAGAGAGCAGACCTTTACAGGAACTTTTGGAACAAAAATTCGAGGATCTGTTTGGACCAATAGATGATGAAGGGGAATAATATCTTTTCTTTCGGATATAACTTTTCGGAATCTCAATGAATGGGATTCCAACTGAAAATTGATAACTGAATATCGTGCAGAAAAAGAAATTTACGAGAAATGGACATAAACATTGGAACTCAGGACAAATTTACAGTTGACAAAACCGCCTTCCGGGCATATACTGTTAAGGAATTTAATAGCTTATCACTATAAACCAGTGAAGCGGAAGTAAAAACAGTTCGTGCACTTACAGAGAGTCCGGGCAGGTGAGAGCCGGATGGAACGCAGTCTGTTAAATGGGCCGCTGAGGGCGCAGTCAAAGGCTGAGAAGAAGCCGAGTATTCTGCGACGTGTGGGGCATACGTCAGTTGCCGGAAATATGAAAGTATTTCGCAGAGGGCACAGATTATCTGTGAATCAAGGTGGCACCGCGGGAATATACCCGTCCTTGACGATTAAAAAGTATCGTCGTGGACGGGTTTTTTGTGCGCAGCCTTTTCCATGACGTGAACAGGAGGAGTCCTATGTTATATCCATCATTGGAGACGGTTATGTCCGTTTCTGCCGTCCGGTCATTTCACCGCGCGCCTGTCTGTGAGGAAATGTTCATGGATATGCTGACGCCGATTCAGGTCGTCCGCATTCTCAAAAGGGTTAGCCGGCACTGTTTTCTGCTCGAGAGCGCGGAGCAGTCCCAGAAGTGGGGGCGCTATACGTTCATCGGCTATGATCCCGGGCTGAATATCACCTGCCTGAACGGCGTGGTGAAGATCAGCAGCACGACGGAGTTTGTGACGGACCAGCAGAGTCCGAAAGAAGTCATCCGCCATATTCTTGCGGAGAACCGCGCGCCGCGGTTCAAGGGAATGCCGCCGTTCACCGGCGGGCTGGTCGGCTATTTTGCCTATGATTATATTAAGTACAGCGAGCCGGTGCTGAACCTCGACGCGGAAGACGAGGAGTCTTTTTACGATCTGGATCTGATGCTGTTCGACAAGGTGATCGCGTTTGATCATTACCTGCAGAAGATTTTCCTGATCAGGAATATCCGGCTGGACGATCCGGAGACGGAGTATCACAAGGCGGAGCTGGAGCTTGACAGTCTGAAGCGTCTGCTCGAGGCGGGAGTGTACGCGGAGAACAGGCCGCTGAAGCTTCACACGGATTTCAAGGCGCTCTTTACAAAAGAAGAGTACTGCCGCATGGTGGAGCGCGGCAAGGAATATATCCGGGAGGGCGATATCTTCCAGGTGGTCTTGAGCAACCGTCTGGAGGCGGAGATGTCGGGCAGCCTTCTGGATACCTACCGGGTGCTGCGCACCTCCAACCCGTCGCCGTACATGTTCTATTTTTCCAGCGACGACCTGGAGATCGCCGGAGCGTCGCCGGAGACGCTGGTCAAGCTGGAATCCGGCGTTGTCCACACGTTCCCGCTGGCCGGCACGAGGCGGCGCGGCGCGACCGAGGAGGAGGACAAGGCGCTGGAAGAAGAGCTTCTCGCCGATGAGAAGGAGCGGGCGGAACACAACATGCTTGTGGATCTGGGGCGGAACGACGTCGGCAGAATCAGCCGGTTCGGGACGGTCGAGGTGGAAAAGTACATGTGCATCGAGCGGTTTTCCCATGTCATGCATATCGGCTCGGTTGTGCGCGGCGAGATGAGCGAGGGCAAAGACGCGGTCGACGCGGTTGACGCGATTCTCCCGGCGGGAACGCTCTCCGGGGCGCCGAAGATCCGCGCCTGCCAGATCATCAACGAGCTGGAAAAGAACAAGCGGGGTATTTACGGGGGAGCGATCGGCTACCTTGATTTCGGCGGCAACCTCGACACCTGCATCGCGATCCGCATCGCGTTCGCGAAGAACGGAAAGGTGTATGTGCGTTCCGGTGCGGGCATCGTGGCGGACAGCGTTCCGGAGAATGAGTACCAGGAATGTATCAACAAAGCGCAGGCCGTCGTGCAGGCTCTGAAGACGGCGGAAGGCGGAATCGGGACGTGACGGTTCGGGACTGTCTGAAATACATGGCCAGTGCAGATTTTGAAATGCAAAGCGTATCAGGAGGTCTTTATGATTTTGTTAATTGATAATTATGACAGCTTTTCCTATAACCTGTACCAGCTTGTGGGAGAGCTGAACCCGGATCTGAAGGTGGTCCGGAATGACGCGTGCACCGTGGAGGAGATCCGCGCGATGAAACCGGAGGCGGTCATCCTTTCTCCGGGGCCGGGCCGCCCGGAGGACGCGGGGATCTGCATCGACGTGGTGAAGGAGCTTGCGGGGGAGATTCCGATCCTTGGCGTCTGCCTGGGTCATCAGGCTATCTGCAGGGCGTACGGCGGAACGGTCTCCTACGCGAAGCGGATCATGCACGGAAAAACGTCCATGGCGGAGGTTGACACGGAAAGCCCGATTTTTGCGGGACTTGGAGAGACGGTCCAGGTCGGGCGCTACCATTCGCTCGCGGCAGTCGAGGAGACGCTGCCCGCACAGCTGAAAATCACGGCCAGAACCGGAGACGGCGAAGTGATGGCTGTTGAGGATAAAGAGAAGTCTGTTTACGGGCTTCAGTTTCACCCTGAATCGGTGCTTACGCCGCAGGGCAAAGTAATTTTAAAAAATTTTCTGGAGGTAACGAGACATGATTAAGGAAGCAATTTTGAAACTGGCGAAGAGAGAAGACCTGACTTATGAAGAAGCGCTTGCGGTCATGAACGAGATCATGGGGGGCGAGGCGACCCCGGTGCAGATGAGCTCCTATCTGACGGCGCTGTCGCTGAAGGGTGAGACGATCGACGAGATCACCGGCTCCGCGAAAGGCATGCGCGACCACTGTGTGCGTCTGCTGCATGAGATGGATGTGCTTGAGATCGTGGGAACCGGCGGAGACGGCTCAAATTCCTTTAATATCTCGACGACCTCCTCGCTGGTCATCGCGGCGGGCGGCGTTCCGGTCGCGAAACATGGCAACCGCGCGGCGTCGAGCAAGAGCGGCGCGGCGGATGTGCTGGAGGCGCTTGGCGTGAACATTACGGTTTCCCCGGAGAAGAGCAGCGAACTTCTGGAAAAGATCGGCATCTGCTTCCTGTTCGCCCAGAACTACCATATCGCGATGAAGTATGTGGCGCCGATCCGCCGTGAGCTCGGAATCCGCACCGTATTCAATATCCTTGGACCGCTGTCGAATCCGGCCGGCGCGAACATGGAGCTGATGGGCGTCTATGACGAGACGCTGGTGGAACCGCTCGCGCGGGTTATGAACAACCTCGGCGTGAAGCGCGGCATGGTGGTGTACGGACAGGACAGACTGGATGAGATCTCGATCTGCGCGCCGACAAGCGTCTGCGAGATCCGGGACGGAAAATATGAGACGTATACGATCACTCCGGAGATGTTCGGCTTTGAGACGGCGGAGAAGGACGCGCTGGTCGGAGGAACCCCGCAGGAGAACGCCGCGATCACAAGAGCGGTTCTGTCCGGAGAGCAGGGACCGAGAAGAAACGCCGTGCTGATGAACGCGGGGGCCGCGCTTTATCTGGCCGGCAAAGCGGAGACGCTGCAGGGCGGCGTAAGTCTGGCGGCGGAGCTCATTGACAGCGGAAAAGCGCTGGCGAAGCTGGAAGAATTTGTGAAATGCTCAAATGAATGAAACGCTGTGTAAAAGAAGCGGGAACAGACAGAAAATTCAGAAAGAATGGGGGCAGCAGCTATGATTTTGGATGAGATCGCCGCGCGGACGAGGAAACGGATACTGGAGCGGAAAGTGTATATGCCGCTGCCTTTTCTGGCCGACAGGCTGGAGAAGGCGGCAGAGCGGCAGGCGGACGCGGAAAATAAAATTTCGGAGGAGAAAGCCCGCGCGGGATTTGAGCAGTCGCTGCGGCTTCCCGGACTTTCTTTTATATGCGAGGTGAAAAAGGCGTCCCCGTCGAAGGGACTGATCGCGGAGGATTTCCCGTATCTGGAGATCGCGAAGGATTATGAGGCGGCCGGCGCCGCCGCGATTTCCTGTCTGACGGAACCGTATTATTTTCAGGGAAAGGATGAATATCTGGAAGCGATCGCGCAGCAGGTTTCCATCCCGGTACTGCGCAAGGATTTCACCGTCGATCCGTATATGATTTATGAGGCGAAGCTGATGGGGGCTTCCGCCGTGCTTCTGATCTGCGCGATCCTGAAAGACGAGGAGCTTGAGGAATACCGGAAACTGGCGGAAAGTCTCGGGCTTTCGGCTCTCGTGGAGGCGCACGATGAGGAGGAAGTGCGCCGCGCGCTCGCGAGCGGAGCCCGGATCATCGGCGTGAATAACCGGGATCTGCGGACGTTCGAGGTTGACATCCGCAACAGTATCCGTCTGCGTTCTCTTGTCCCTGATACCTGTGTCTTTGTTTCGGAAAGCGGGATCCGCACGGAGGAGGATATGAAGGCCCTCTATGAAAACGGAACGGACGCCGTCCTCATCGGGGAGACGCTCATGCGCGCCCCGGATAAAAAGGCGATGATCGCGCGGCTGCGCGGGGATCCAGCGGGACAGGCGAACCGTAATATTTTTTGAACGGGAGAAGGATGATGGAAAAAACAGAACGATACAGTCCGGACAGCCTCCGGGATGTTCCGCGCGTCAAGATCTGCGGACTGAGCCGTCCGGAGGATATCGCCTACGTAAATGAGGCGCTTCCGGATTACTGCGGATTTATCATAAATTTTCCGAAGAGCCACAGAAATGTGACGCCCGACCGGGTACGCGCCCTGGCGGAAAAACTGGACCGGAGAATCTGTCCGGTCGGCGTCTTTGTGGACCAGCCGATGGAAGCGCCGCTCTCTCTGGCGGAGGACGGAACGCTCGACGCGGTGCAGCTTCACGGAAGCGAGACGCGGGAATATGTGGAGGAGCTGAAGCGCCGCCTGGCAGAGCTGTCCGGAAAAAGAATTCTGGTCATTCAGGCGTTTGCGGTGCGTTCATCCGAGGACATCATCCGCGCCGTGGAGAGCGCCGCCGATTACATTCTGCTCGACCGGGGGACGGGTACCGGACAGACGTTTGACTGGAATCTGATCCGCGAAGTGAACCGCCCGTTTTTTCTTGCGGGAGGGCTTGACCCCGACAATCTTGCGGAGGCGGTCGGACGGCTCCATCCGTTTGCGGTGGATATGAGCAGCGGCGTGGAGACGGAGAAAGTGAAAGACAGAGAGAAGATCCTGCGCGCGGTGCGTATCGCGCGCGGCAGAACATGACAATTATTTTGGAGGAGACCGACATGTCAAAAGGACGTTTTGGCATTCATGGCGGGCAGTATATGCCTGAGACTCTGATGAATGCTGTGATAGAGCTGGAAGAGGCCTATAATCATTATAAGGATGATCCGCAGTTCAACGCGGAGCTGACAGAGCTGTACAATGAGTACGCCGGCCGGCCGTCGCGCCTGACTTATGCGGGCCACATGACGGAGGATCTCGGCGGCGCGAAAATTTATCTGAAGCGGGAGGATCTGAATCACACCGGTTCGCACAAGATCAACAACGTGCTCGGGCAGGTGCTTCTGGCAAAAAAAATGGGAAAGACACGTGTGATCGCGGAGACGGGAGCCGGACAGCACGGCGTGGCGACCGCGACCGTGGCGGCTTTGATGGGCATGGAATGTGAGGTCTTCATGGGCGAGGAGGACACGATCCGTCAGGCGCTCAACGTTTACCGCATGCGTCTGCTTGGCGCAAAAGTGCATCCGGTAAAGACCGGTACGGCGACATTGAAGGATGCTGTTTCGGAGACGATGCGCGAGTGGACGAGCCGGATCGACGACACGCATTATGTGCTCGGATCCGTGATGGGACCGCATCCGTTCCCGACGATCGTCCGCGATTTCCAGGCGGTAATCTCGCGGGAGATCAAGGCGCAGATCTTGGAAAAAGAAGGAAGGCTGCCGGATGTCGTCATGGCGTGTGTCGGCGGCGGCTCGAACGCGATCGGCGCTTTCTACCATTTTATTCCGCACAAAGAAGTGCAGCTAATCGGCTGCGAGGCTGCCGGACGCGGTGTCAATACGAAGGAAACGGCCGCGACGATCGCGACCGGGAAGCTGGGCATCTTCCACGGCATGAAATCTTATTTCTGCCAGGATGAATATGGCCAGATCGCGCCGGTCTATTCAATCTCGGCCGGACTGGACTATCCGGGGATCGGACCGGAGCACGCGAATCTCCATGATACCGGGCGCGCGCAGTATGTGCCGGTGACGGATGAGGAGGCTGTGAACGCTTTTGAGTATCTGTCGCGCACCGAGGGGATCATTCCCGCGATTGAGAGCGCGCACGCGGTGGCGCACGCGATGAAAATCGCGCCGCAGATGGACAAAGACAAGATTATTGTGATCAATATTTCCGGGCGCGGCGATAAGGACTGCGCGGCGATCGCGCGTTACCGCGGCGAAGAGCTTTATGAATAAGGAGGGGATAGACCATGAGCAAAATCAAAAACGCATTTGCAGGCGGGAAAGCGTTTATCCCGTTCATCACCTGCGGAGACCCGTCGCTTGAGATCACGGAGCAGCTCGTTTACGCGATGGAGGAGGCCGGAGCCGATCTGATCGAGCTGGGGATCCCGTTTTCTGATCCGACCGCGGAAGGACCTGTGATTCAGGAGGCCAGCATGCGCGCGCTCTCGCAGGGAGTGACGACGGACGATATTTTTGAGATGACGGCCCGCATTCGCCAAAATACGCAGATTCCGATGGTATATATGACCTACGCGAACGTTATCTTTTCCTACGGAGCAGACCGTTTCATAAAACGGGCGGCGGAACTGGGCATGGACGGACTGATTCTTCCGGACCTGCCGTATGAAGAGAAACAGGAATTTGATCCCATCTGTAAAAAATATGGTCTTGACCTTGTATCGCTGATCGCGCCGACTTCCCGTGAGAGGATTTCCATGATCGCGAAGGAGGCCTCCGGATTTGTCTACTGTGTGTCGTCCCTCGGCGTAACCGGGGTCCGCAGCGAGATTCAGACCGATATCGGAGCGATGGTAAAGCTGGTCAAAGAGGTAAGCGATATTCCCTGCGCGGTCGGCTTTGGCATCTCCACCCCGGCGCAGGCCGCTAAGATGGCTTCGCTTTCCGACGGAGCGATCGTGGGTTCCGCGATTGTAAAGCTGTGCGCGCGGTACGGCAAAGAGTGTGTACCATATGTAAAAGCGTATGTGAAGGAAATGAAGGATGCCTGCAGAGCAGTAATATAGAAGGCCAGGCGCCGCGCGGACGGGCAGGAGGGGAAAATGCCTCCTGCCTGATCTCTGGATGGTGAAATGAAACCCTGTTGAAGCGGGAAGAAAAATGGCAAAAAAAAAATTAAAAAAAGGTGTTGACAAAAACAGGATAAAGTGTTAGTATAGCAACCGTCGCTGATGCCAAGCGGTGCGGACACC
>CANRGB010000113.1 GCA_947630005.1 uncultured Lachnospiraceae bacterium | reverse complement strand
TGCATCAGGTAATAGTCAAAATAGCCCGCGCCGGTGCGCTCCAGGCTTTTATAAAACTGTTCTTTGGCGCTCTTTTCATTGTGGCACATCATAAAGGCATTGAGCTTGGTGGCGAGGGTGTAGGAATCCCGCGGGTAGCGGTCAACCAGCGCCTTTTTGATATCCTGCTCCGAGGTGCCGTACACAAAGGCAGTATCGAAGTATGTAAAACCAGCCTCCATAAACAGATCTACCATCTTTTTTACCTGCCCGATGTCGGTGCCCAGTACTTTTTTGGGCAGCCGCATCAGTCCGAAGCCCAGCTTCGGTGTTTCCTTACCAAAATAATCAGACATTGTTTTTCCCTCCTTTAAATTTAAACCTTTCGACCCTGGCATCATTTAATCGTATTTGGGCTGCGGGACACCCAGCTTTTCACCGGCTTCCTTGCAGCGTAAGAACCAGATCATGTTTTTAGCCAGCATACGCAGATTCCGCAGTCCTTCCTGATCCTCTTTGACCTGCTCCGGGGTACTGCCATGCACCATATTCCAATAGCGGGAGGAAACAATCGGCATGTGTCCCCAGAGGAAGAATTTGTTGATCTGATCCAGCGCAGCCGTTGTCCCGGCCCGCCTTGCGGATACCACGGCCGCGGCGGGTTTCAAATAGAAACGGTTTTTCCCAGAGTGCAGGTCGGCAAAAAACACCCGCCCCATAAAGGAAGTCAGCGCCCCGGCCGCCCCAGCATAATGCACCGGGGATGCAAATACAAATCCATCATAATTTTCATGTACCTTTCCTCCTGAATTTTATTTTAAATCTGACAGTGGCTGTATTGTCTTTTTCCATACCACACGCATAATCTTCTTTTGTCCATGAGACACCTCCACCTTGCTGATTCTCATGTGTGTATGATACCGCTTATGCTGTTCAACCTCCACAACATTTCCGCAGTGAAAGTGGTTTACGCCACACTCTATGCAGAAATGTGGCGTAACTGCACACGAGTTGATTTTTACACACGGATGGTGTATAACAGAGATTAGTACTGCCTTGCGTAAATTTCGGTGAATAAATGTGCCTGATGTTTTCGTCAGGACAAGGCGGAGGAAGGAGGCGATGCGGTGGCATCGCTGACTGACGACAACGCAGTACTGGCGGAAACAGCTGGTGCAGAATTCACCGTTAATTGCGCAGGGCAGTACTAACATAATTTGAGCAAGAGGAGCTATTATTATGAACAACGCGAAAAAAGAAGATTTGCGTGTAATCCGCACAAAGGAGGCCATTCGGAAAACTTTCGAAGAAATGATCTGCGAAATGGATTACGAGCAGATTTCCATTAAAGAGCTGACGGAACGGGCAAGAATCAACCGTAAAACTTTCTACCTGCATTACAGTTCTCTGGACGATCTTTTGCGGGAACTGCAAAACGAGATGGCAAAAAATTTCATCAGACGCACCCAGGGCCTTGAACGCCCCCGCGACATGGATAAAATCACGCGGGAGTTCTTTCTGGTGAGCGAAGGCGAAGGGCGGCTTCATGAGAGATTGATGTGCAGCGGCAGTTATCACTATATCAGCCGCCGGATCACAAACGAGATCATGTCGGAAACCTGGGGTGCCGACGGAAAGCAGAAGAATATCGATCCGTATGTCCAGAATATTATCATGACCTTCGTTTCCCAAAGCACCATCGAAATCTATAAGCAGTGGGTCGCTGACGGAAAGAAAATCCCGCTGGAGGAAATCATTGCGCTGACGACAAAGCTGATCTGCAGCGGTGTAAACGGCCTTGCTTCTAAATGAATACCATCCTTATCCGGCGAACAGACCCTGACGTAATTTTCTGAAAAGAATTGACAAAGGAAAGCGTTTACTGTATTATGGTAAACAATGAAAGTGTTTTGCTATCTACACAACCAAAAGGAGGATATGATCTATGAAGAAGCACCTGTTTATTGCGGCGCTCTGTGCTTTTACGGCGGTCTCCGTTCTTGCCGGGACTTTTTCCGCCGCGGCGGAAGAACCTGCCCAGGTACTGAACGTGTACCGCAACAATGAACCGGCTACGCTGGACCGGGTAGCCCCCACCATCGACGAAGCCGGAAAGTACATCCTGAACGATACCATGGAACCGCTTTTCCGTATCCAGGAAGGCAAAACAGTGGAAGCCGGATGCGAATCCTATGAATACGACGAGGAGACCATGACCTACACCTTCACGCTGCGCGATAACCAGTGGGAGGACGGCGTACCGGTCACCGCCGCGGATTACCTGTACTCTTTCCAGCGCATGGTAGACCCGAACACCGCCTACGGCTACGTCTCCGATCTCTACTGCATTGAGAATGCGGAAGCAATCAACGCCGGCGAGATGGACGTCTCCGAGCTGGGCGTGACCGCTCCGGATGACAAGACCCTGGTAGTTACCCTGGATGAGGTAACCCCGGCCTTCCTTCAGGTCGTTCCCATGTTCCCGCAGAGGCAGGATTTTGTAGAGTCCTGCGGCGACTCATACGGCATTGACGCCGACAAGTTCTTAAGCTGCGGACCGTTCCGCATGACCGGCTGGGAGCACAACAGCTACATTGACCTTGTAAAAAATGATTCCTACTGGGATGCGGACAATGTAAAACTGCAGGAGGTTCACGTAGCGCTCACCAACGACGCGAACACGCTCTACACCTCCATGCTGAACGGCACTCTGGATTACATGGAAACCTCTAAGGCAGAGTACGTGGATGAATTCAAGACGATGGAAGATATGACGGTCACCGATATCGTAAAGCCGACGCTCGGCTTCATCGTATTCAACTGCGAGGACGAGGTGCTGTCCAACGTCAAAGTCCGCCAGGCCATTTCTCTCGCAGTTCAGAGAGAACTGTTCACAGAAGTTATCTACAGCGGCGTTGCCGTACCCGCGTACGGTCTGCTCTCCCCGGCGATCGGCTTAAACGGCGTTTCCTTCCGCGATGTGGCGGAAGAACCGCTGCGCGCGTTTGCTGAGGAAGCCGGTGATCCCAAAGAACTGCTGATTGAGGGCCTGACCGAGCTGGGCATGGATCCGGATCCGTCCAAACTTGAGCTGACGATCAGCCAGGGCTCCACGACCGAATCCGCGAACAACCAGATGGCGATATTCCAGCAGTGCATTCAGGATACGCTCGGCATCACCATCGTTCCGGACTCCACAGAGTGGGCGACCTTCTGGAACGACTGCAAGGCCGGCGACTTCCAGATGGGTTACCTGGCATGGAGCGGCGAGGTAGATATCTCCTTCCTGTTTAACCTGTTCCTGAGCGACTCCGCGCAGATGCCGTGCTTCTATTACACGGACGAATATGATGAAATCGTGAACAAAGCGAACCGTTCCACCGACGATGAAGAGCGCTTCCAGCTCTACTCCGAGGCTGAGAAAATGATCGTTGTAGACAACTGCCAGATCGTTCCCGTATATTATCAGGTAACGGAAGGCGTTCTCCGCTCAAAGGTCAAAGGCTGGGATTACAACGTGTTCTCTACAATGGGCAACAAGGGCGTGTACATCGAGGAATAATCCGTTTTTTCCGGAGAGATCCTGAAGTATCGAACCATAAGCTGCAGATATCTGACTATAAAACCAGGAGGGGCTGCAAATGTTTCTCCTGGTTTTCCTGTAGAGGGAAAGGGATGCCGGTATCCGCCGGCGGACTGTATTTGAAAGGAGGCGAAAGCGGTGGCAAAATACATAGTAAAACGCGTCCTGTACATGTTTTTCGTGCTGTTGATTGTTACCACAATTACTTATTTCCTGATGCATAATATCCCGGGAGATCCGCTTACCGCCCTGGTCATGAGGCTTCCCGAGCAGACCAAAGCCAATTATTACGCCAAATACGGCCTTGACAAGCCGGTCTGGGAGCAGTTCCTTCTGTTTCTGAAGGGTATTTTCACCGAGGGAACGATGGGCGAATCCATCCGTTATCCCGGCCGTATGGTAACTAATATGATCCGCCGCTACTCCGCCAGTTCCGGGCTGATCGGCGGTATTGCCATCGGCGCCGGTTTTCTGATCGGAACCATGTTCGGCGTAATTTCCGCCCTGAAAAAAGATAAGCTCCCGGATAAGATTCTGAGCCTGATCGCCATCTTCGGCGTTTCCATTCCCGTGTTTGTCGTAGCTTCCGTGCTGCAGTTCGTTCTGACAGCGACTTTCCCCATTCTGCCCACCATGGGCTGGGGAGAACCCAAACACACCGTCCTGCCCATCCTCTGTATGAGTCTCTCGCCTCTGGCGACGTATACCCGCTACATGCGCTCCAGCGTACTGGACGTGGTAAACCAGGACTATATTACGATGGCAGAGGCCAAGGGCATGAGCTTCGGCATGATCGTGAGACGGCACATCCTGCGCAACTCCATCCTGCCCTCCCTCACCATCCTGGGCCCGAATATCGCGGATGTCTTTACCGGTTCCTTCATTATTGAATCTATTTTCAGCATCCCGGGACTCGGAAGCTACTACATGACTTCCGTAACGGACCGCGATTTCCCAATGATTATCGGCTGTACGATTTTTTACACCGCCATTTACATTCTTTCCCTGCTGATCGTGGATATTCTCTACGTTCTCATTGATCCAAGGATCCGGCTTGGAAACAGGGAATAAGCAAACCGCGCACCGCTTCGGCGGAAGATTGAGAGGAAACATGAATCAGACAAATTTATCAGACGATCTCTTTATAATTGAGGGATGCAGCGCCGCGGAGGGCGATAAAATCGGCCGTCCTCAGACGACCTACTGGAAAGACGCCTGGCGGCGCCTGAGGCAGAACCGCCTGGCCCTGCTGGCGTTGGTCCTGCTCATTGTGATTATCTTTTTTACCATATTCGGTCCGTCCATCTGCGGCTACTCTTTTGAGCAGATGAGCAGCGACATGAACAAGGCGCCAAGCGCCAAGCACTGGTTCGGCACCGATTCGCTCGGACGGGATCTGTTCGCCCGCGTCTGGATCGGCGGCCGTGTATCTGTGATCATCGGCGTGGTCGGCGCCGTCATCACAACGATCGTCGGCGCCATCTACGGAAGCATCTCCGCTTTTGCCGGCGGCAAAGTTGACTCCGTCATGATGCGCATCGTGGAGATCATCAGCAGCATTCCCTACCTGATCGTGATCATTCTGCTGTCCCTGATGATCAACGACTCCGGCATCACCAGCATTCTGCTGGCGCTCTGCCTGGTGGGCTGGTGCCCTACCGCACGCCTTGTCCGCGGCCAGATCCTGCAGCTTGCCAGCGCCGAATACGTGACTGCCGCCAGGGTGCTGGGCGTGAGCAGCTGGAAGATCATCACGCGGCATATGATCCCGAACACCATGAGCGTGATTATTGTCAACCTGACCTTCCGCATTCCCGGCTATATCTTCAGCGAATCTTTCTTAAGCTATGTCGGGCTGGGGATCAAGACGCCCAACACCAGCTGGGGCATGCTGGCTTCGGCCGCCCAGCAGAATATGTTCTTTTACCCGTATCAGATGTTATTCCCGGCTTTAATGATCGGGCTCACCATGCTGTCCTTCACCGTGTTCGGAGACGGACTTCGTGACGCGCTCGATCCGAAGCTGCGCCGATAGGAGGTACCGACTATGGAACGTTTACTGGAAGTAGAAAACCTGCGGGTGTCCTTCCACACCTACGCCGGCGAAGTAAAAGCGGTCCGGGGCATTTCTTTCGGCGTGGAGAAAGGGGAAACGCTCGCGCTGGTCGGGGAATCCGGCTGCGGCAAATCGGTGACGGCCAAAGCGCTGCTGCGCCTGTTTGACCGCACCTCCGGCGAGATTCTTCCGGGCTCCCAGATTCAGTTTGACGGCCGCGACGTTATGGCCTTAAGCAAAAAAGAGCTCTACGCTTTCCGCGGCTCGGAAATCGGCATGATCTTCCAGGATCCCATGACTTCACTCGACCCTACCATGTCGATCGGAAAGCAGGTCGGCGAAACGCTGATGATCCACAAGGGCATTTCCATGAAAGAAGCCGTAAAAGAGGCCGTAGAGCTTCTGCGTATGGTGGAGATCCCGACGCCGGAGGAACGCGTGAAAGCCTATCCGCACCAGCTCTCCGGCGGCATGCGCCAGCGTGTGGTGATCGCCACAGCCCTGGCCTGCAACCCGAAGCTTCTGATCGCCGATGAGCCCACCACGGCGCTGGACGTGACCATACAGGCGCAGATCCTTGATCTTTTGCGCGGCCTGAAGGAACGGCTGGGCACAGCCATCATCCTCGTCACCCACGATCTCGGCATCGTGGCGGATTTTGCCGACCGCATACAGGTCATGTACGCCGGCGTAATCGTTGAGGAGGGCACCAAACAGGAAATCTTCAAGCAGTGCAGGCACCCCTACACCTGGGCGCTGCTGCGCTCAATTCCCCAGGAAGGCGCCTCCGGCCGGAAACTCTATTCCCTGACCGGCACGCCTCCGGATCTTCTTCTTCCCCTGACCGGCTGCCCTTTCGCCTCCCGCTGCGAATACTGCATGCCGATCTGCCGGCAGGAAGCGCCGCCGGTGACCGCCGAGAGCGACACCCATCACCTCTCCTGCTGGCTCTGCCATCCCAAGGCGCCCAAAATAGAACGACCGGCCATGATCGGAGGTGAACACTGATGGAATCCCAACCCCTGATTCAGGTACAAGATCTGAAACAGTATTTTCCGCTGTCCCGCAGCCGCGTGGTAAAAGCGGTGGACGGCGTCTCCTTTTCTATTTCCCGCGGGGAAACTTTCGGGCTGGTGGGAGAATCCGGATGCGGCAAATCTACTACCGGACGCAGCATACTCGGCATTACCCGTCCCACCGCCGGGAAAATCCTCTACGACGGCGCGGATATTTCCGCCTTTAACCGCGCGGAAAGACTGCGGTTTAAGAAAAATGCCCAGATGATCTTCCAGGATCCGTACGCCTGTCTGGATCCCCGTATGACGATCAGCAGCATTATAAAAGAAGGCATGGAAGTTCACTTCCATTACAGCAAAAAAGAAGCCGACGAAAAAGTCCGGGAACTGTTAAGCCAGGTGGGGCTGACGGAGGATTACGCCTCCCGCTTCCCGCATGAGCTTTCCGGCGGACAGCGGCAGAGAATCGGCATCGCCCGCGCCCTGGCCGTGGAACCGGAATTTATCGTCTGCGATGAGCCGATCGCGGCGCTGGATGTCTCCATTCAGGCTCAGGTCGTCAATCTGCTGATGAAGGTGCAGGAGGAAAAGCGCCACGCCTACCTGTTTATCTCGCATGACCTGTCGATGGTACGCCACATCTCCAACTCCATCGGCGTCATGTATCTTGGCTCCCTGGTGGAAATGGCCGAGAGCAGCGAGATCTATGCGCATCCGCTTCACCCCTACACAAAGGCCCTGTTCTCCGCGATCCCCAAGCCGGATCCCGACCAGAACTGGGCGAAAAAGCGCATGAAGCTGGAAGGAGAAGTGCCAAGCCCCATCAACACGCCTGAAGGCTGCAAATTCTGCGCGCGCTGCCCTTATGCGAAAGACATCTGCCGTCAGCAGACGCCGCAGTTAAAGGATCTGGGCGGAAAGCATATGGCCGCCTGCCATATACTGTAACCGGCCGGCAAAACCGTACGCCGCAGCCGGACTGTGATTCAGAATCTGAAAGGATAAGTATACTATTATGAAAAAAATCTTATTTACCGGATTTGAACCTTTTGGCGGCGATCAGACGAATCCCTCCTGGGAAGCCGTCTGTATGCTTCCCGCTCAGATCGGTGAAATCCACATCGCCAAACGGCACATGCCCGTAGAATATGACGGCGTCGCGTCTCTCCTGGAGCAGGCGATCCATGAAGAGCATCCGGACGCTGTGATCTGCGTCGGCCAGGCCGGAAACCGTTCCGTGATCACTCCGGAACTGGTGGCCATCAACGCGAAAGACGCTCCCGTTCCGGATAATGCCGGCGTCTCCTATACCGGCGACCCCATCCGCGCGGACGGCCCGGCAGCCTATTTTGCCACCATTCCGGTGCGGGATATTGTCGCGGACATGAAAAAAGCCGGCGTACCGGCAAGTCTGTCCTATTCGGCCGGCGCTTATGTCTGCAACTGCATCATGTACCATTTGCTCGACCTGCTGAACCTGCGGTATCCGCAGATAAAGGGAGGGTTTATTCACGTACCCTACAGCTGTGAGCAGGTCTGTGCACATCCCTCTTCCGCCCCCTCGCTTCCGTTGGAACTCATAGCAAAAGGGCTGGCAGCCGCGGCTGCGACCGTCGGGAACAGCCTTTGCACTGAATAACGGGGCGGAGAAATCCCGTCACAGTCAAGCGCGGCCAACTGCCGCGCTTTTTGTTTTCCACACGCCCCTCCGGATGTTCGTATCTGCCATTGCGGCTGCAGCGTCATCATCATCCGGTTCGCGGATGATGACAGGCATTTCTTCCAGGCCGGCCGGCTCGCAGGCCACATGGCGTCATACTCCGGGCAGATCAGCAGCACCGGACCGTTGATGTTCTCCACCTTGATCTGTGCCTCCTCCGGCGCACCCCGTACCGCGTCCTCATAGCAGGAGCGCGGGCAGACGCACCGCTCACGCAGGCTGTCCCGGAGAATAGCGGCTCTGGAGAGCTTCAGCCTTGCCCAGGGCAGCTCCTTACCCCGCCAGCTGAAAGCGGAACATTCCACCGATTCCACCGGAACCTTTCATATCTTCCGGCTTGTGAAGAGTCTGAGCTTTTATTGAAATCAGACGGGATTGCTTCAAAGAAGATGTTTTCGACAATCGGACTTGTGAGAAGCGCAGGGGAACGAGGGCGCACTGAAAAGAGAATACATATTTTTTGAGGTTTACTGGGAGCGGAAACGTAATATCCAGGGCACGCTCAGGCATTAAAATACATCATAACGGAGGATATCACCGGATATGCTTCGGCTGTCAGACAGCCTGTCTTTCGTAGTAATCGATCAGTTTCTTCGTCACCTCTCGCTGCAAATCATACGGTTGATCGATCTCTTCCCCGGGAGTTAGATGACCAGGTGTTCGATCCGGAACAGTACAATACTCGGGTAATGGTTCGAAATATTCAACCGGAATACGGAACTCTTCCATGAGTATAAAAAAGATTGCCTTGTCCGTAATATTGGCCTCATAAACCGTTTTGTAGTCGGATTTGTCATAATATCGCAGCCATGGCTCTTCGATTGAGGAGTTCGGTTCCATATTATTTTTATATAAGTTGTAATCTTCCAGGAATCTCTGCCAATTCGCTTTCATATAGGGCAGGCCTTTCAGACCCTTGGATTCCAGATATCGAAAGAACCCTTCCAAAATCCCAGTATCGAATAAATTGAATCTTTCATTTTCGGATATGTATCCGTTTTTATATGCTTGCGTTATTCTGCGGAATTTCTCACGTGTCCTCTCAATATGTTCGCCAAGCTCTTCTTTTGAGATGGCCGGCTGCATTGCTTTTTTCATTTCCATAAATTTACCTAAGCCTTAATCATGCTGTGCAATTTCTCTGCGTAACGCCTCATTAATTGTTTTCCAATCATCCACTGTTCCACTCCTAATTTGCATCTCCATTTTCCATGTAACATTTTCATAAATCTGTTACTTATAATAACATAAAATCCCTATTCTAACAAGATTGACAAATAATCCCATTACCAAAGAAAAAACAGTATAAAAACAATGTACAGGAAAAATCTCTTTCCTCCCTATAATATCAGAACACATTTCGGAATCTCAAACCCGAAAATTTTTGAATATTGTTTGAGAAACATTTAAAAACTTCCGTAGGCCAAAAAATACTGCAGGGGTTTTCATAGCAGATACGGTTCACAACAACAGTCACTTCATCAGTTCATCGCTGAGGCGCATAATTTCCGGCGCCAGCTTCGCCCTCTTACGCTTTACCATGTGGTTGTAGATCGGATAGGCCGCGATCACGCCGACGATGCCGACGACCCCGATGAGAACGCCGGGGAGAAACAGCCCATTGCCCCACACCATGATACAGCTCATCCCAATACCTAAAATCAGGGCGCTGATGATGCCGACGATGAGCGAGACGACGGTCGCATCCTTTGTAGCGCTTTTGTCCAGACGGCGAAGCTGCTCCATTGAGGTTTCTTCTTTTGTCGGCGGGGTATATTTGCCCCGGATATTCTTGATTTCTTCCTGCTCCTTTGCAGAATAAGTATAGGTAAAAGTTCCTTTCTTTTCTTCCATGCTCTATGACCCCTTTCTGGATTTCGTCTTTATTGTAGCAGGCAGATGTTTTTGAAATATTCAAATTATGTTTGAGAATTATTAATTTGGAGCTTTTTCATA
>CANRGB010000112.1 GCA_947630005.1 uncultured Lachnospiraceae bacterium | reverse complement strand
GATCTGGTGTGTATCGCGGTCGCCGCGGTGGTTTCCGCCGGCCTGATTCTTATGGAACTCAATACGATCCGGACGAATAACAAATACGGCTTCGCGAACCTCGTTCCGTGGCAGATGATCGTGAAAGATATCGTCATCCTCGCAATCGTATGGTTCTTCTTCAGCAGACTCGGCATGTACAACGGCATCCCGATCCAGCTGGTAGTTCTGGCACTCATCGTTGGAATTTATCACTTTATTACAAGCAAGACGGTCGCCGGACGGCAGATTTACGCGATGGGCGGCAATGCCAAGGCGGCAAGTCTTTCCGGTATTAATACGAGACAGGTGTTCTTCTGGGTATACGTAAATATGGGTCTTCTCGCGTCGATTGCGGGTATCGTCCTTTCCGCACGTCAGGGCGGCGCGAACCCGAAGATGGGCGACGGCGTTGAGATGGACGCGATTGCATCCTGCTATATCGGCGGCGCGGCTGCTTCCGGCGGCGTCGGTACGATCATTGGCGCCGTGGTCGGAGCTCTTGTTATGGGTGTCCTGAACAACGGTATGTCCATGTGCGGTATGTCCACGGATCTTCAGAAGGTAGTCAAGGGCGCGGTTCTGCTCGGCGCGGTTGTGCTTGACGTCACCACAAAGAAGAAGAAATCCTGATGCTCTGCAGAGACTGAATTCCTGCGCAGGGAATAAAACGGCGGATACATAGGAGAGAAAGGAATGTGTTTTCGGCGCGGTGTGCCGAAAGCACATTCTTTTTTTGCTTGTGAAGAATTCCATTGAGTGTTATACTGTTATGGCAATTACATATTATATTGAAAAATAACTGACAGGTCAAAGCGGAGGACTTATTCATATGAAGCTTGAAAAATTGCTGGAACGCCTGACTTACCGATGCCTGCAGGGTTCTCTGGACACGGAAGTCACAGGTATTGTAAACGATTCGCGCAGGGCGGCGGACGGTTCCCTGTTTTTCTGTATTAAAGGAGCGGTGACAGACGGCCACAGATATATTCCGGATGTGGTGTCGCGCGGCGCGAAGGTTCTGATTGTACAGGACGATGTCACACAGCAGGAAGGGCTGCGGATCCCGGACGATGTGACGGTGATCCTTGTTGAGGATTCCCGCCGCGCGATGGCGCTCATCTCCGCGGCGTGGTACGGATATCCGGCGGAAAAGCTCAAGGTGATCGGCATTACGGGCACAAAGGGAAAGACGACGACAACTTATATGATAAAGTCGATCCTTGAGTCGGCGGGGTATAAGGTCGGACTGATCGGAACGATCGAGGTTATCATCGGAGAAGAACATATCCACGCGGAGAATACAACGCCGGAATCGATCCTGATCCAGGAGTATCTGAGCCGTATGGTCAGGGAAGGCTGTGAGATCGTAGTGATGGAAGTGGCGTCACAGGGACTGATGCTCTGCCGTACGGCGGGCATACCGTTTGAACTGGGCATATTCACAAATATTGAACCGGATCATATCGGACCGGCGGAACATACGAGCTTTGAACATTATCTTTCCTGCAAGAGCATGCTGTTCCGTCAGTGCAGGGTCGGCATTCTGAACGCGGACGACGCGCATCTGCAGCAGATACTGGAGGGACATACGTGCGAAGTGGAGACCTTCGGGTTTTCGGAAGGAGCCGACCTGCGCGCGGAGAACACGCGGCTTGTCAGCCGTCCGGGCTGTCTCGGGATTGCCTATACGGTGGCCGGAAAAATGAATTTTGACGTGGAGATTGACATTCCGGGCAAATTCAGTGTATATAATTCTCTGACGGCCATTGCGGTCTGCCGCCATTTTAACGTGTCCGTCGAGGATATCCGGGCGGCGCTTGGGAAAGCCCAGGTCAAAGGCCGCGTGGAGATGGTGAAGGTATCGGACGAATTTACGCTGATGATCGATTACGCGCACAATGCGATGGCGCTTGAGAGTCTGCTTGAGACGCTGCGGGAGTATCATCCGCATCGTCTTGTCTGCATGTTCGGCTGCGGCGGAAACCGTTCCAAGCTGCGCCGGTATGAGATGGGCGAGGTTTCCGGCCGTCTCGCGGATCTGACGGTGATCACATCGGATAACCCGCGCTTTGAGGAGCCGGAGGACATCATCGCGGATATTGTGACCGGCATCAAAAAGACGAACGGAAAATATGTGACGATCACGAACCGCAAAGAGGCGATCGCCTACACGATCCATCATGGCGAACCGGGGGATATTATTGTGCTTGCCGGGAAAGGCCATGAGGATTACCAGGAGATTCAGGGCAAAAAGTATCCGATGGATGAGCGCGTGCTGATCCGGGAGATTCTGGAAGGCAGATAGGAAAAGCGGACAGGGAACAGGAAGCGGAACAAAAAAGGAGCCGTCCGGAGGATTTTGGGGGAAAGCGTGATCCGAACAGGATCTGCGAAGGAAGAGGGTTAAGTTATAACAATTGACAGAACAATACGCGGATATCATTGTTGATATCTCACACAGTGAGCTCGACAAAGTGTTTCAGTACAGAATACCCGGGGAGCTTGCCGGAAAGCTGGAACCGGGGAATGTGGTGGAGATTCCGTTTGGGCGGGGAAACCGTATGATCCGGGGCTATGTGCTTCGTCTGACGGATCAGCCTTCCTATGAGAAAGAAAAGCTGAAATTTATCAGCTGCCTTGTAACCGATCTTGTCGGCGGCGATACAAAGCTGATCGCGCTGGCACTGTGGATGCGGGATTTTTATGGTTCCACGACCGTGCAGGCACTGCGCACGGTGCTTCCGCTGCGCGGGAAGGCGGCGCCGAAAGAGAAGAAGAAAATCGTGCTTCAGATTCCGCGCGGAGAGGCCGCAAAGCTGCTTTTACAGTTCAGACAGAAAAATCAGAAAGCGCGGGCCCGGCTTCTTGAGGCCTTGATTGATCAGCCGGCGCTCCCGTGGGAGATTGCGGGCGGAGCGCTGAAAATCACGATGCCTGTAGTCCGCACGCTGGAGGAAAAGGGGATTCTCCGTTTTGAGAGCGAGCATGTTTACCGTACGCCGCAGCTGATCCGCGGACTGCTTGCGCAGGAACAGGATGCGGGCGGCGGTTTTTCTCATGACGATGCCTGTGCGGAAAAGGAAGGACGGCCGGTTTTGACGCTGAATGAGGGACAGAAGGCGGCGGTTGATTTCATCTGCAGCCGCTGGCAGACGGATCCCATCGGGAAATATCTGATTCACGGCGTCACCGGAAGCGGAAAGACGGAAGTCTATATGGAACTGATCGCGTACGCCCTGTCGCGCGGGGAGCAGGCGATTCTTCTGATTCCGGAAATCTCTCTGACTTATCAGAATGTGATGCGCTTTTACCGGAGATTCGGGGACAGGATTTCGATTCTGCACTCGCGGCTTACGGCAAATGAGCGGTATGATCAGTTTGAACGGGCGAGAAACGGGGATATTGACATCATGATCGGTCCGCGTTCCGCGCTGTTTACGCCGTTTCCGAAGCTCGGGATCATTATTATTGACGAGGAACATGAGCCGTCCTACCGGAGCGAAAGCGTTCCGCGCTATCACGCGCGGGAGACGGCGGCAAAGCGCGCGTCCCTGGAAGGGGCGAAGCTGGTGCTTGGCTCCGCGACCCCGTCGGTCGAGGCGTATTATGGGGCGGAGCGGGGAGCGTATCATCTGCTCTGCCTTCCCGAACGGGCGGCGGGCGGACGGCTTCCGTCGGTATGTACGGTGGATTTAAGAGAGGAGCTGCGGGCGGGGAACCGCTCGATCTTAAGCCGGGTTCTGCGTGAAAAGATGGAGCGCTGTCTTTCGGAGCATCAGCAGATGATGCTGTTTCTGAACCGCAGAGGATACTCGGGGGCCGTCGTGTGCAGGGCGTGCGGCCATGTGATAAAATGTCCGCACTGCGATGTCTCCCTCTCCCTGCACAGGAACGGGAAAATGATCTGCCATTACTGCGGTTTCCGGCGCGCGGCGGTGCAGGAATGTCCTGCCTGCGGATCCAGATACATCGGCGGTTTCGGAGCGGGAACCCAGCAGATTGAGGAGATCGTCTCGGGAGTTTTTCCTCAGGCCAGGATCCTGCGGATGGATGCGGATACAACGAGGGGAAAAGACGGACACGCCGCGATCCTCCACGCGTTTTCAAAAAGAGAAGCCGATATTCTGATCGGAACGCAGATGATCGTCAAAGGGCATGATTTTCCGAATGTGACGCTGGTCGGGATTCTGGCGGCGGATCTGTCGCTGCATGTCAGCGATTTCCGCGCGGCGGAGCGGACCTATCAGCTGCTGACGCAGGCGGCCGGCCGCGCCGGGCGCGGAATATTCGCGGGAGAGGTCGTGATCCAGACTTACGATCCGGAGCATTATGCCGTCGTCTGCGCCGCGGCCCAGGAGTATGAGCCGTTTTATCAGAAGGAAATGGAATACAGGAGGCTTTCGGGATATCCGCCGGCGGGAGGGCTGCTCGCGGTCCACTGCAGCTGCGGCGATAAGGAAAAACTGGAGACGGCGGTTTCCTATCTCGGAAATTTTGCGCGCCGGGCCTCGGCGCGGTATCAGACGACGATTCTGGGACCGGCGGATGAGACGGTCGCCCGGATCAATGATGTTTACAGGAAAGTAATTTACGCGAAGCAAAGCGATATGCAAAAGCTTACGGCATTTAAGAATAAGCTGGAGCAGTATATTGAAATGAATACGGGCTACCAGGAGATTGCGGTACAGTTTGAGATGAACTGAAGCCGGTTTTATCCGCGGTATCACGGGGAAGGTGTTCTGCGCCGCCGGTACCGCGGAATGACGCGGAATGGAATGTTCCGGGGAACTGGAGAGTAAGGGAAAGTGAGGAGGAATTGCTATGGCGCTGCGTCAGATTCGGATCATGGGAGATGCTATACTGGAGAAGGTGTGTCGTCCTGTCAAGGAGATGACACCGCGGACAAAGACACTGATCGACGACATGCTGGAGACGATGTACGATGCGAGCGGCGTGGGTCTTGCCGCGCCGCAGGTAGGTATATTAAAAAGAATTGTGGTAATTGATATAGGGGAAGGACCGGTAATTCTGATCAATCCGGAGATACTTGAGACCTCCGGAGAACAGACCGGGCAGGAAGGCTGCCTCTCCCTGCCGGGACAGGCCGGTATCGTGACAAGGCCGAATTACGTAAAAGTGCGCGCGCTGGATACGGATATGAAAGAGTTCGAGCTTGAAGGCACGGAACTGCTTGCGAGAGCGATCTGCCATGAGTGCGATCACCTTGAGGGAAATATGTATGTGAAGCTCGTCGAGGGGGATCTCTTTGACGTATCCTCGGATGCGGGAGGGGAAGAGGATGATTAAAAACGTTGTTTTTATGGGGACGCCCGATTTCGCGGTCGGAACGCTGCAGGCTCTGATCGATTCGCCGCGCTATCAGGTGCAGGCTGTGTTTACACAGCCGGATAAACCGAAAGGGCGGGGCAAAACGCTTCAGATGACCCCGGTCAAGGAGACCGCGGTGTCGGCCGGGATTCCTGTTTACCAGCCGGTCCGCATCCGCGATAACGAGGCGGTAAGCGTCCTGGAGGAGCTGAGACCGGACATCATTGTCGTGGTGGCTTTCGGCCAGCTGATCCCGGAACGGATTCTGAACCTTCCGCCGTACGGATGTATCAATGTCCATGCCTCCCTGCTCCCCAGATACCGCGGGGCGGCCCCGATCCAGTGGGCTGTCCTGAACGGGGACAGGGAGTCGGGCGTTACGACGATGCGCATGGATACGGGGCTTGACACGGGGGATATAATCATGAAGACGGTTGTCCGCCTTGACCCGCGGGAAACCGGCGGAAGTCTGTTTGACCGGCTTGCGCGGGAAGGAGCGGATCTTCTGATCCGGACGCTGGACGCCGTCGTCGACGGGACGGCAGTCTACGAAAAACAGCCGGCGGACAGTCCGACCATGTACGCCTCGATGCTGACAAAGGAACAGGGCAGGATTGACTGGAGCAGGAGCGCGCAGGAGATCGAGCGCCTTGTCCGCGGAATGAATCCGTGGCCCGGCGCGTACACAAGACATAATGGCAGAGTACTGAAGATCCATTCTGCCGCTGCGCAGAACGCGGATGCCGTCATGGAGCGTTCGGAGGACGGACTTCGCGCCGCGGAGTATGAAGGCAGTGCTTTTCTGCCGGGGACGGTCGCGGAAGTGACGAAGCGGACGCTGAAGATCCGGACCGGGGACGGGCTTCTCTCCATTCTCGAGCTTCAGCCCGAGGGGAAGAAGCGGATGCCCGTCGACGCGTTCCTCCGCGGATACCCTGTGGCCCCTGGCGAACTGCTGGGAAACTGAATCTTTGTCTCCGGTATGACTGACAGGTAATATGCAATAAGGGAGTGGTATTATGTTTTTGCTTTCCTACTATGGTTATGGCCGCTATGGCTATATGTTTGATCCGACCATGCTTCTGGTTTTCGCGGGCCTGCTTCTTTCTCTGGCCGCTTCCGCCATGGTCAAAAGTACGTTTGGCAGATACGCGAAGGTGCGCAGCGCGTCGGGACTTACCGGAGCGGCCGCGGCTCAGCGGGTGCTGCATGCCGCCGGTATCTATGATGTGACGATCGGGCATGTCGGGGGATCCCTGACGGATCACTATGACCCGAGGACAAAGACGCTCCGTCTTTCGGACAGCACCTACGGATCCAGTTCGGTCGCGGCCGTCTGTGTGGCCGCTCATGAGTGCGGGCACGCGATCCAGCATCAGGTGAATTACGCGCCCCTGGTACTGCGCAGCACGCTGGTGCCCGCGGCGAATTTTGGCTCGACGATCTCGTGGCCGATTTTTCTGATGGGGCTGGTCTTTTCGATACGTCCGCTTCTGATGATCGGAATTCTGCTTTTTTCTCTGGCGGTTCTGTTTCAGCTCGTGACGCTTCCGGTTGAGCTGAACGCGTCAAAACGGGCGCTGCGGGTGCTTGAGGACGGACATATTCTGGGAGACGCGGAACTGGATGGAGGACGCAAAGTACTGCGCGCGGCCGCGATGACTTATGTGGCGGGACTTGCGGCGTCCATTCTGCAGCTTCTGCGCCTGATCATTCTGGCAGGAGGAAGAAGACGTGACTAGACAGGAAAATCTGAGAGAGATTGTTCTGGACGCCCTGATCGAGATCACGGAGGAAGAGTCCTACAGTCACATGGTGCTGCGCACGGTGCTGGAAAAATACCAGTATCTTGAAAAGCGCGACCGCGCGTTTATCACACGCCTGACGGAGGGAACGCTGGAACATATGCTGCAGCTCGATTACATTATCGAGCAGTTTTCCAATGTTCCCGTTTACAATATGAAGCCTCTGATCCGCAACCTTCTCCGCATGTCAGTGTACCAGATGAAATATATGGACAGCGTGCCGGATTCCGCGGCCTGCAGCGAGGCGGTCAGGATCGCGCAGCGCAGGGGATTTTATAATCTGAAGGGATTTGTAAACGGTGTCCTGCGCAATGCCGCGCGCCGGCTGAATCAGGTGAAGTACCCGGACCAGGAGAGCGATCCGCTGCGTTTTCTTTCCGTCAAATACTCGTTCCCGCTCTGGATTGTCGATAAATGGGTGCGGCAGTTCGGCTATGAGGCGACGGAGCGCATCTGCAGGGATTCCCATATGGAAAAAAAGACCGTGGTTCGCTGCCGCCTGGGGAAAGCGTCGAAGGAGGAAATCATCCGGGAATTGGAACAGCAGGGGATCACGGTCAGACAGCATCCGTATCTCGACTACGCGCTGGAAATTTCCGGCTACAATTACATCAACGCGGTGTCAGCGTTTAAAAAGGGATGGATCGCGATACAGGATGTCAGTTCCATGCTTGCCGCGGAGATCGCGGCCCCGAACTGGGGGGATTACTGCATCGATGTCTGCGCGGCCCCCGGCGGGAAAAGCATGCATATCGCGGAGAAGCTGATGGACAGCGGCTACGTTGAGGCGCGGGATATATCGGAGAGGAAAGTAAGCCGGATGCAGCAGAGAATCGAGGAGAGCGGGGCGATCAATATCCGCGCGGCCGTGATGGACGCGACGGTTCCGGACGCGGGCTCTCATCAGAAGGCGGATATCGTGCTGGCGGATCTTCCCTGTTCCGGACTCGGCGTGATCGGGCGGAAGCAGGATATCAAATACAAAATGTCCGAGAAGAAACAGCAGGATATCATACGGCTGCAGCGCAGGATACTGAACACGGTGCAGGATTATGTGCGGCCGGGAGGCACGCTGATTTTCAGCACCTGTACGATCGGCGCGGACGAGAATCAGTATAATGTAAAGTGGTTTCTGGAAAATTATCCGTTCTGTCTCGAGAATATCGATCCGTTTCTCTGCGACGCGCTCAAATCAAGGACAACGCAGGGAGGATATATCCAGCTGCTTCCGGGCGTCCACCAGTCGGACGGGTTTTTTATCGCGCGCTTTCGAAGGCTTGAGGACGCGGGATCCGTCTACGGGGCCTGAATCCGGTGAAAGCCGCGGCAAAGGCCGAACGGTTTTAAGCGATCGGGTAAGGGGCGGTTTTTCCTCCTGCCCGTCCGCGCGGCCGCGGATTTTTATACGCACGCCTGCATATGGGACAAAATACCGCCGCAGGCAGGAAAGAACGCAGGAAAAATGACAGACGGGGGAGAGAAACTATGGAAAAAAAGGAGATCCGGTCCATGAGTCTGGACGAGCTGCAGACAGAGATGGAACTGCTTGGCGAGAAAAAGTTCCGCGCGGGGCAGATTTATCAGTGGCTGCATCAGAAGCTTGCCGGAAGTTTTGATGAGATGACGAATCTTCCGGCGTCCCTTCGCGCACGGCTTGACGAAGAATACGTGTGCGCTCTGCCGGAACCGGTCAGACATCTGAAATCCGCCGTCGACGGTACGGAAAAATATCTGTTCCGGCTGCCGGACGGCAATGTGATCGAGAGTGTGCTGATGCGCTATCATCACGGGAATTCCGTCTGTATCTCCACGCAGGCGGGCTGCCGCATGGGCTGCCGATTCTGCGCGTCCACGCTCGGGGGGCTTGCGAGAAATCTGTCTCCGTCCGAGATGCTGGGACAGGTTTACCAGATCCAGAAAATTACCGGGGAGCGGGTGTCCCATCTGGTCGCGATGGGAACGGGGGAGCCTCTGGATAATTATGACAATTTTCTGAAATTTATCAGGCTTCTGACGAATGAGAAGGGCCTCAATATCAGTCAGAGGAACGTCACGGCGTCCACCTGCGGGATCGTCGAAAACATCCGGCGTCTCGCGGATGAAAAACTTCAGATCACACTTGCGCTGTCGCTTCACGCGCCCACGCAGGAGAAACGGCAGAAGCTGATGCCTGTCGCGCACCGCTATGAACTGAACGAGGTGCTGGACGCCTGCCGTTATTATTTTAAAAAGACAGGGCGCAGAGTCACGTTTGAGTACAGCCTCGCGGAAGGAGTCAACGACTCCGACGCGGACGCGGATCTGCTGGCCGCCCTGATCGGCGGTCTGGAAGGACATGTCAATCTGATTCCGATCAATCCGGTCACGGAGCGCAGCTATGTCCAGTCACGGGCGAAGAGAGTGTAGGCGTTTAAAAACAGACTTGAAAAATATGGGATTAATGTTACTATTAGGAGAGAGATGGGCCGCGATATCAACGGCGCGTGCGGCCAGCTGCGAAAAAGCTATATGGAGCCGGAAATGCGTGCAGAAGGAGGAGATACGGCATTATGAACGTGTACAGTATTACCGATATCGGGAAGAGGCGTGAAATGAATCAGGATTATGTGTTCGCCTCGGACCGTCCGGTCGGAAATCTTTCCAGTCTGCTGATCGTGGCGGATGGCATGGGAGGACATAATGCCGGAGATCTGGCTTCGCGCTATACGGTTGAGACCATGGTCAGTTATATAAAGGATTCTGAGGAGAAAAGGCCGGTAGTGCTGCTTGGCCGGGCGATACATAAGGCAAACGAGGAAGTGCTCAAAAAAGCGAAGACGGATATCAGCCTGGAGGGAATGGGGACAACCGTGGTCGCCGCGACCGTCTGCGGCGAATATCTGTATATCGCGAATGTGGGGGACAGCCGGCTGTATCTGATTGACGGGGAGATCGAGCAGATCACGAGGGATCATTCCCTTGTGGAAGAGATGATACGTGTCGGAGAACTGAGAAGAGAGGATGCGCGGAGTCATCCGGACCGGAATGTGATCACGAGAGCAATCGGGGTGCATGCCCCGGTAAAGATAGATTTTTTTGATGTAAAGCTGGAACGGGGAGACAAGATCCTGCTTTGCTCTGACGGACTGACGAATATGGTGGAGGATCAGGATATCCTGCGTATTGTCAGAAAGAGCAGTTCGCTGAAAGAGGCGGCCAATAAGCTGGTGAACGAGGCGAACAAAAACGGAGGCAGGGATAATATTTCGGTTGTTCTTGCCGAGGTCT
>CANRGB010000111.1 GCA_947630005.1 uncultured Lachnospiraceae bacterium | reverse complement strand
GGGAAGTGAAAGTGAGGGCATGGTATGACGAGAACAAAACAGGATACAATACAAATTTTGAAAAAATACAGCGCGTTGGCCATGCTTCTGGTTTTTATTGTGCTGAACTCGCTGTTTACTCCCAATTTCTTCCAGCTTGGGAATCTGAATAACGTGATCACCCAGATCTGTCCTACCATACTTTGCGGCATGGGTATGACGCTGGTTATCTCCACCGGCGGAATCGATATTTCGGTCGGTTCGGTCATGGCCCTCGCGGGCGTTATGACCGCGAAATATATGTTTCAGTTCGGGATTCTCCCGGCGATTGTACTGGGAGTTCTCGCGTCGGTGGCGCTTGGCTGCGTGGTCGGATTTTTCGTGGGCGTGCTGCGGCTGCAGGCCATGGTTATCACGCTGGGCATGATGCTCGGTGTGCGCGGTATCGCACAGGTTCTCTGCAACGGACGTGATATTTATTTCAATACGCTTGGCGACGCGGGGGCGAAGCTCGCGGCTTTCGGTATCTACAAGATCGGCGGCGTGATTCCGGTTCAGATTATCCCGATCGTGGTTGCGGTTGCGGCGGTCTGGATCCTTGCGGAGAAGATGGTGCTCGGCAGACAGATCCAGGCAGTCGGGGATAATATCCGTTCCAGTATGCTTTCCGGTATTCATACAGCGGGCGTCATGATGTTTGTGTATGGCTTCAGCGCATTCTGCGCGGCGTTTGCCGGTATTTTCCAGTCGGCGAGAGTCTGTGTGGCGGCGGGAAGCTCGCTTGGACAGCTGGCGGAGCTGGACGCGATCGCTGCAGTTGTAATCGGCGGAACGCCCATGTCGGGCGGCAAGGCGCGCGTGCTTGGCACGGTAATCGGCGCGCTGATCATGCAGATGATCACGCTGACCTGTGTCATGAACAACATTCCGGATCCGTACGCACAGGTATTTAAGGCGCTCATTATCGTATTTGCTGTATACATTCAGCGCGAACAGTCGAAGTAAGGAGGTTAAGAGGTATGAATACAATCAAAAAAGCTTATCGTTCATTTTATTCCAGGAGTACCATCTTAGCATTTTTACTGTTAGTGGTGTTCGCCAGTATTTTCTTTAGGGACAGAAATTTCCTTTCGGCGCCCAATCTGATCAACGTGCTGCTGAAGTCGGCCAGGAACGGCGGCCTTCTGGCTCTGGGTATGACATTTGTCATTCTCTGTGCCGAGATTGACCTTTCGGTTGGCGCCGTGTACGCGCTCAGCGGCGTTGTGATGGGACTGGTAGGACAGATTAATCCGATCCTCGGAATCATCTGCGGCCTTATGGTGGGTGTTGTCTCCGGGCTGCTGATCGGACTGATGGTGACGAAAATGCGCATTTCCTCCTGGATCGCTTCCCTCGCGATGATGTTTGCGCTGCGCGGCATGATCCAGATTGTAGCGCGAAGGTCGATTGCGATCGAGAACGCGCTGCTGAGGTTCGCGAATACGAACTTCCTGAAGAAGACGATTCCCGGTGCCATGAGCGGAATTTCCATCATGATTCCTATCTTTTTCATCCTGACGCTGGTCTGCATGTATATCGGCAGAAATACGAAGTTCGGTATGGGCATCTACGCGGTGGGCGGAAACGGCGAGGCCGCGAAGATGATGGGAATCGATGTGACGAAGATCAAGGTCAAGGCGTTTGTCTGCTGCGGTTTTCTGGCGGCTTTGTCGGGCATTATGCTCGCTTCGGGAAGCGGCAGCGCTACCTTGAGCGCCGGAAATACATATGAGACATACGCGATCGCGATGTGTGCGATCGGAGGCATCAAGCTTACGGGAGGCGAAGGAAAATTCTCCGGAACCTTCTTCGGAATCCTTGTCTACTTTATTATCGACACGATCTTCACCTATCTGCCGTCGGGCATCTCGGTGCACTGGCAGTCCGTCATCATGGGAATCCTGGTACTGATTTCCGTCGGCGTGCAGTCGGAAGTGCTGCAGAGTCTCCGTCCGGGGAAACGCGGACAGGCCTGAGGATCGCATTTGGAGGATAAAGCATGATTCAGCTGATCACAAAATGGGGAAAGGATCTTGATAAAGATCAGGTACTGCAGGAATATCCCCGCCCCATGATGGTACGCGACAGCTATCTGAACCTGAACGGGGAGTGGGATTACTGCATCAGCCGTGAAAAGACAGCCGGAACATATGACGGAAAGATCGTCGTGCCGTTTTCCCCTGAGACTCTGCTGTCCGGAGCAGGACGGATCGTGCGGCCGGGAGATTTTCTGCATTACAGGAAAATATTCCGGATCCCGGAAGGATTTCTGAAAAAAAGGCTGCTTCTGCATTTCGGAGCTGTGGATCAGGAATGCGAGGTATTTTTAAACGGGGTCCTTCTGGGGAACCATAAAGGGGGATACCTTCCGTTTCATTTTGACATCACGGACGCTCTCAGGCCTGGGGACAATGAGCTGAAGCTGACGGTCACCGACCGGACGGAGGAGGCTCCGCATGCGCGCGGAAAGCAGAAGCTGGTAAAGAAAGGCAGGTACAGCTCGCTGTTTTATACCCCGCAGAGCGGGATCTGGAAAACGGTGTGGATGGAGAGCGTGGAAGAAGAGCGGTACATAGAGTCGCTTAAAATCACACCGCTTCTGGATGAGCGTGCGGTGGAGATCCGCGTGTCGCTGGCGGGAGACGAAAGCGGTAAAGGTGCCGGAACCGGGACGGAAAAAACAAAAGCCGGCGCGGCAGATCCGGCCGGGGCCGACGGCTTCCGGAAAAAAGGCAGCGTGATCAGGCTTACGGTCCGGGATCGGGGAAAAGATGTGGCAAAAGCCGAGGCTCTGCCGGGACAGGCTGTCAGAATCGGCCTTCCGGATGTTCATCCGTGGACGCCGGATGATCCCTATCTCTACGATCTGTTCGCGGAGGCCGGGGAGGATCAGGTTTCGTCTTATTTTGGAATGCGCAAGATCTCCGCAGGGAGGGACAAGCATGGAATTCTGCGTTTTTTCCTGAACAATCAGCCGTTTTTCTTTAACGGGCTTCTGGATCAGGGATACTGGCCGGAGAGTCTTCTGACGGCGCCTTCCGATAAGGCTCTGATTTACGATATCGTTCGTCTGAAGGAGCTTGGCTACAATACGATCCGCAAGCACATCAAGGTGGAGCCGGAGCGCTTCTACTATCACTGTGACCGGCTGGGAATGATCGTCTGGCAGGATATGCCGAACGGCGGCGGAGATTATGACATGAATTTTGTCACGGATAAGCCGAACGCGTCGGATGAGTTTGCGCGGAGCGTGAAGGACGGCGAGGAGCAGTACGCAATGTTCCGCCGGGAAGACGCCGAAGGACGGCGGCAGTACTATGAGGATCTGTCCGGCATGATTTCGCTTCTCTATAATTATCCTTCGATTGCTGTATGGACGCCGTTCAATGAAGGCTGGGGGCAGTTTGACGCCGCGAAAGCGACCGCGCGGATCCGGGAACAGGACGGGACGCGTCTGATCAACGAGGCCTGCGGCTGGTTTGACCAGGGCGGCGGAGATATGTACAGTATCCATAATTACTCCGAAGGACTTACGGTGGAACCGCAGCAGAACCGGGTTGTCGCCCTGACGGAATTCGGGGGCTATGCCTGGGCCGTCGAGGGTCATATGGCCTGCGGGAAAGTGTTCGGTTATCAGAGCCGTTCTTCCAGAGAAGAGCTGACAGCCGCTTACCGGGAACTCTTGGAGCGGGAAATTTATCCGAACCTGGAAAAAGGGCTCAGTGCGGCGATCTATACACAGACCTCCGATGTTGAGGAGGAGGTCAACGGGCTGATGACATACGACCGCGAGGTCGGAAAATTCGAGGAGGATGAGCTGCGCAGGCTGAACCGGAAATTATATGAGCTGTTTGCGCGGATCACATAGGAAGGAGCGCGAAAGCAGAAATGGGATCGCGCGGGCGAAAGACCGGTGAAATGCCGGTATGTCTGCCGGAGGAATCGTGAGCCGTTCGTTTTAATTCCATAAAAAGACACGGATTCGCGGAACGACACGAAAAATAATATGGTTTGTGAAAAACTGGTAAAATCATAAAAAAAGGGGCTTTTAAGGCTCCTTTTTTTATTCTGTTTTCCGGAAAAATAAAAATAATACACAAAAAACGACTGCGATATTTATAAAAAATACACAAAAAAAACTTTTATAAAAGAAATAACTTGTGAAAATTTGAATGGCATGTTATTATTAAAAACATGAAGGAATAATATTTAATAAGGTATTAAAGTATTAAAATTATTTAATTTCCGCGTGGTTTTTCAGATGGATTTTACATGAGGATGATGACAGATTTTACATTGGTTTTATATCCTGTAAAAGAAGGCCGCGTTATAATTCAGGTCCCGGCTGTACCGGGAAAAGGAGGAGAGTAAAATGAAAGTATTTGGACACCGCGGGTTCAGCGGGGAGTATCCGGAGAATACCATGCTTGCCTTCCAAAAGGCGGTGGAGGCGGGGGCCGACGGTATAGAGCTTGACGTGCAGCTGACGAAAGATCTGGTGCCGGTGATCATGCACGATGAGAAAGTAGACCGGACGAGCAATGGCTCCGGCTATATCCGCGATTTTATCCGCGAGGAGATTGAGCAGCTTGACTGTGGTTATCCCGACAGATTTCAGGGAAAATACGGAGCGCAGAAGATCCCCACGCTCGAGGAATATCTGACCTGGATGAAGGAAGAGGCTGTGCACATCGTTACGAACATCGAGCTGAAGAACAATATCTACTACTATGGCGGCATGGAGAAGAAGGTTATTGAGATGATCCGCAGGTACGGACTTGAGAAGCGGATCATTCTTTCTTCTTTTAACGGCGCTTCGGTAGTCGAGTGCAAGCGTCGGGACGAGTCGATTGAGTGCGGTTTTCTGGTAGGGCGGTATCTGGAAAATGCCGGTGTCTACGCGCGGATGTGCGGGGTGGAGTATTATCATCCGAACCTCGAGTTTCTGACCGATCAGCATGTGAAGAACTGTTCGGAGAACGGGGTCGGCGTAAATGTCTATACGGTAAACGAGGAGGAGGACATGCGCCGGATGAAAAAATGGGGTGTAAACACCATCATCACCAACTATCCTGACAAGGGGCGCAGGATCGCTGATGAGAGATGTGTAATAAATGAAAAGGTGGGTGAGTGTAATTGAAATCTAAAAATCCTGTATTTAAAGTTGTGGAACCGTATTTGTACCTGGTGCCGGCTCTGGTGCTCTTCGCCCTGTTTGTCTTCTGGCCGTTTATCAAGACGATCCAGCTCAGCTTTGCTCTGACGGATCCTCTTGGACGGATTGCCAAATACATCGGACCGAAGAATTATATCGATATCCTGACGAACGGCGCCTTTGTAAACAGTTTGATCGTGACCTTAAAATATGCTGCGGGCAGAGTCGTCTTTTCAATTGCGCTCGGCTTTATACTCGCGATCATCAGCACGGAGAAGATCAAGGGAAAAGGATTTTTCCGTACCATGTACGCGCTTCCGATGGCAATCTCGGCATCCGCGGCGGCGGTTATCTTCATGTTCGTGTTCCACGGTTCTGTCGGTATCCTGAACAAGATTCTCGGGACTCATATCGGCTGGCTGACGGATCAGCGGTACGCGCTGATGGCGGTTACCATCGTCAGCGTCTGGATCGCGATCGGCATGAACTTCATTTATCTGACCGCGGCGATTCAGAGCGTGCCGGCCGAGCTTTATGAGAGCGTTGCGCTCGACGGCGCGAACTTCTTCCAGAAACACAGATATGTGACGATCCCCGGCGTGTCCCCGACACTGTTCTTCCTGCTGATCATCAACGTGATCAACTCGATTCAGGCGTATGCGGAGGTTAAGATGATGACTTCGGGAGGTCCCGCGAGCAGCACCAATATCGTCGTCTATGAGATCTACCAGCAGGCGTTTATCAACAGCCGCTTCGGCGTGGCCTGCGCGGAGTCCGTGATCCTGTTCATTATTCTGATTATATTGACTGCCCTGCAGTTCAAACTGGAAAAGAAGGTGACATACTGATGAAAGATAAAAAGTCCTTTACGATTACGATCTATGCTCTGAATATTATTTTCGCAATCATTATCATGGTTCCGGTTCTGTACTGTTTCAGCGTCAGTATGATGGATCTGAAAGACGTATACGGCGGAAGGCTTTTTCCTTCGAGATTTATGACGGATAACTATGTGAGGGCGCTGCAGCTGGCTCCGTTCTTTACGTTCATTAAGAACTCGCTGATCGTGTCCGGCTTCATCACGTTCGCTCAGGTAGTCACCGGAGCGCTCGCGGCCTATGCGTTTGCGATGATGAATTTCAAAGGAAAGCATGCGCTGTTCATGGTCATGCTGGCTACGATGATGATTCCCTCGCAGGCCATCATCATTGCGAACTACCTGACGATCGCGAACTGGGGTCTCAGAAATACATATATCGCACTGATTCTTCCGAACGCCGCCGCGGCTTTCGCGGTGTTCAACATGCGTCAGGCTTTCCTGGGCCTGCCGTTTGAGATCCGGGACGCGTCCCTGATCGACGGCTGTACGAACTTCCAGTTCCTTTACAAAGTCGGCGTTCCGCTGATCAAGCCGTCTCTTGGCGCTCTGATTATCTACGTATTCCTGCAGAGCTGGAACTACTATCTGTGGCCGCTGCTTGTTACGGACAGCGTCGAGATGAGAACCGTGCAGATCGGTCTTGGTATTCTGACAAACTCCGAGGGTACGGATTTCCGTCCGGTCATGGCGGGCGCCATGCTGATTCTGGTTCCGTCCATTCTGGTGTTTATCATCGGACAAAAGCAGATGATCAGTGGTCTGACGGCCGGCGCGGTCAAGGGCTGATGAACCTCAAAGACATAAATAACAGAACGGGATACATCCGGCGCGATCCACGCGCCGATGGTATAAATTTTTAAAATAAAGGAGGATTTGCAATGAAGTTAAAGAAATGGGCTGGTTTGATAGCGGGCGCTGTCATGGCTGCGGGACTTGTTCTGACGGCACAGGCGGACGGGCCGACCGAGATTACATTCTGGCATGCAATGGGCGGAGTCAACGGTGAGACTCTCGAGTCGATCGTTAAGGATTTTAACGAGTCACAGGATGAGGTACATGTAAATACAGAGTATCAGGGAACCTATGACGACACGATCACAAAACTGAAAGCGTCGATCCAGAGCAGCACCGGTTTCCCGGATGTATGCCAGATGTACGACGTAGGCACGAAGTTTATGTATGACAGCGGCGCGGCGATCCCGGTTGAGGATATGTTCGAGACGACAGGGTATGACAAGAGCACCGTTATGGACGTGATCACCAGCTACTATTCGGTAGATGGCAAGCAGTACGCGATGCCGTTCAACGTATCGACCCCGATGCTGTACTACAACAAGGATGTGTTTGAAGCGGCGGGGCTTGATCCGGAGACACCGCCCAAGACCTACGAGGAAGTCCTTGAGTTCGCGAAGCAGATCGTTGACAGCGGCGCGGCTCCGGTCGGATATTCCCAGGCGATCTACGGCTGGTTCTTTGAGCAGCAGCTCGCAGGCCTTGATCTCTGCTACGGCAACAACGACAACGGACGTACAGAGCCGGTGACGGCTGTTGAGTTTGACTCCAACGGCGGCGGCGAGAAGATCTTCCAGATGTGGAAAGACATGTATGATTCCGGATATTTTGAGAACTACGGCACGACCACGGCGGATACGCAGACAGCGTTTTTCGCGGGACAGGTAGGTATTATCATTGAGTCCACGGCAATCCTTAAAAACGCGATCAATTCTTCTCCGTTTGAGGTAGGTACGGGCTACTTCCCGAGATTCGAGGGCAATGAGGACGGCGGCGTTATCATCGGCGGTGGTTCCCTCTGGATGATGAACACGGGCGACGAAGCGAAGCAGAACGCGGCATGGAAGTTTATCGAGTACACGACCCGTCCGGAAGTTCAGGCTAAATGGAACATGGGTACCGGCTACTTCGCGATCAACGAGGCGGCTTATGATCTCGATGAGATGAAGGCATACGTAGAAGAATTCCCGGGATTCAGCGTAGCGATCAATCAGCTGAAGGATTCACCGGTTAATACCTATACGGCAGGCGTTCTCTCAGGTGTACAGACCGAGTCCCGCCTGATCTTCAACGATTTGATGGCTCAGGTATATGACGGGAAGATCACGCCTGCGGAAGGTGTGGAACAGCTTGCGTCTCAGGTTAATTCCGCGATCGAAAATTATAACGCGTCGATTGAATAATCGGGGAATACCGCTATATTGCAATGACAGAACTTACAGTCCGGGGAGCCGGCGGAGCCAGATCCGCCGGCGGCTGCCGGATGAAGGGAAAAATTCAGGGATATTGCCTGGTGCGGCAGTATCCCCTTTTGGCAAAATTTTACAGGAGGCAGGAGCATGGGATTATTAGGGATATATGATGCCATCAGCGCATACCTGCATGACCTGAATCTGGTTTCTACTGCGTTTCGCCTGCTTCTGGCGATGAGTTTGAGCTGCATCATCGGTATTGACAGAGGTATGAAAAAAAGAGTTGCCGGAGTCAAGACACATATCATTGTCTGCCTGGGAGCTACGCTGATCATGATGACAGGGGAATACATACATCTTTATTCAAACGGTGTCGGTGTCGGCGATACGGCAAGACTTGGCGCTCAGGTCATCAGCGGTGTCGGTTTCCTCGGAGTGGGGACGATCATGGTGACCGGGAAGAGACACGAAGTATCTGGACTTACGACGGCGGCCAGCCTGTGGGCATCTGCGGGCATCGGCCTTGCGGTTGGAATCGGGTTTTACAGTGGAGCGATTATGACTGCGGCGTGTATCATGATCGTATTCAAATACTTTAAATTTATCGATAAGTATGTGGAGCAGCACTCCAGCATATACGAAGTTTATATGGAATTTGAAAACGACGACAAAATGCGGGCGGCAATCAAAAAACTGAATGATTCAGATATTAAGGTTACGAACACTTATGTAGAGAAAAGCAGTAACCGTGATGTGATCAGCGTGCAGGCGACTCTTGAGGCTGCAAGATGGAAACCGCGCAATGCTGTTTTCCGCGAGGCGAGAGAGCAGGACGGTGTGATTTCCGTCGAGGAACTGTAAAGATAATGAAGTTTCGTTTGAAATTCAGACGGAAGCAGCTGCCTGCAGGACGGATAAAATCTGCTGACTATTTAATGAAGTATCTGAGGATTTCCTTTTTTGCTTCCATGCAGTTCGATTTTTTAAAATTATTATAATTAATAGATTGAAAAATAGGTATCTTTATGCTATATTAATATAAAAAATATTATATATGGAGGATAAAAACATGGAAAAAGAAACGAGACCTTTTATACCGTGGCAGTTGGTTGATGATTTTATGACAGCTGTTTTCGTGAAGATGGGAGTTCCGGAAGAGGATGCAAGGCTTTGCTCGGATGTCCTTCTCGAGAGCGACCGCCGGGGAATCGAGAGCCACGGGTGCAACCGTTTCAAACCAATCTATATTGACCGTATCAAGGCAGGGATTCTGAATCCGGTGACAAAGATCGATATTCTGAAGGAGACGCCGACCACGGCGGTCCTTGACGCGAATGACGGAATGGGCATGGTGGCCAGCAAGAAGGCCATGGATATGTGTATCGAGAAGGCCCATAAGTATGGAATGGGAATGGTGGCTGTCCGCAATTCCTCCCATTACGGAATTGCCGGCTACTGGGCATCCATGGCTGTCAAAGAGAATATGATCGGCATCACAGGAACAAATGCGCGGCCCTCGATCGCTCCGACGTTCGGCGTGGAGAATATGCTCGGCACGAATCCGCTGACTTTCGGTATGCCGACGGATGAACCGTTCCCGTTTATGCTTGACTGCGCGACTTCCATCATTCAGAACGGAAAGATCGAGTATTACGCGCGTATCGGCCATGACACGCCGGAAGGCATGGTAATCGCAAGAGACGGTTCCTCCATGACAGACAGCAGCCAGATCCTGAAGGATATCAGAAGCCAGAAGGCAGCGCTCGCTCCGCTTGGCGGAATTGGAGAGTTGTTTGCAGGGTATAAAGGCTACGGTTACGCGACGGTGGTTGAAATTCTTTCGGCGGCGCTCCAGTCCGGTATCTTCCTTCGCGCGCTTGACGGCAAGGACGAAAACGGAAAGACACGTCCGTACCATCTCGGCCACTTCTTCATGGCGATCGATACGGAAGCCTTCATGGGCGCGGAAGCGTTCAAAAAGACATGCGGCGACATCCTCAGGGAGCTCAGAAATTCACAGAAGGCTCCGGGCGCGGAGAGAATTTACACGGCGGGCGAGAAAGAGTACGATGTATGGCTGTACCGCAAGGACAAGGGCGTTCCGGTGACGGAGGCGGTTCAGAAAGAGTTTATCCAGCTTCGCGACGAGCTTGGCCTGACACAGTTCCATTTCCCGTTTGAGTAAACGTTCAGACCGCTAAGGCAGTAGCACTCCGTTAAATTATCGAGCGTGGAAACAATACTATTAGAGATGAGAGTGAGGAACATACATGGATTACGCAAAAGAGTCTTTGAGACTTCATGAGCAGTGGAAGGGCAAGATCGAGGTGATCGCGACGGTTCCGGTCGCGACGAAGGACGATCTCTCCCTGGCATATACTCCCGGCGTGGCACAGCCCTGCCTGGAGATCCAGAAGGACGAGGAGAAATCCTACGAGCTCACCCGCAGGCACAACATGTGCGCGGTGATCACCGACGGCAGCGCCGTGCTCGGCCT
>CANRGB010000110.1 GCA_947630005.1 uncultured Lachnospiraceae bacterium | reverse complement strand
CTGGCAAGCTACGCGGGCACGCTCCTCGCGGTCATGCTGACCGGCAAGATGCTGACGACGGTTCTGGCGGTGGGAGTACTCGGCTGTTATATTCCTTTGTGGTATCTGTTGGCGGCCATTCTGAAAGAGGTGTTTCTGCCGACCTGGTCAGGGGGATATTTTTCGGACTGGGAGACGGTTTTTCCGTATTCGTCTCCGTGGATGATGGCCCTGATGCAGGATATGAACTGTCGAAAAAGTATGGTCAACGACAGCTGGCAGATGGCCTGGCCGAAGGTTACGGCCGTGCTGCAGCTTGTCCTTCTGATCGCGGCGCTGCTGGCAGTTTCCCTGCTTCTTTACCAAAAGAGAAAGACGGAGCGCGCGGGTTGCGCGATTGCCTTTTCGTGGATGGAGGGGCTGATCAAGATCGCGCTTGTAATTCCGTCCTCGCTGTTTGCGGGGCTGGCGGCATACGAGATCTTTGAGGACAGTATGGCATGGGCGGTCTTTTTCATTCTGTTGTTTGGACTGCTTGGCGGTCTGATCATGGAATTTATCTACCGCTGGGATATCCGGCAGGTGTTCGCGAACAAGGTGCAGCTGGTCTTCGCGCTTGCGGTATCCTTTGCGATCCTTGTGGTATTCCGCTATGACATATTCGGATACAATACCTGGCTTCCTGAAAAAGAAGAGGTCGCCGCGATGGCGCTCGGAAACAAGTATGACTATTTTGGAGATTACCGGGTATGGGTTCCGGCAGATCAGGAATCTCATGAACGGCAGGTCGACTATCTGGAGACGGAAACGATCGATCCCATCTATAAGGTTGCCCAGTACGGTGTGGATTTTTTGTCTGACAAAGAACGGTTCCAGGAACAGTGGGAAGAAGAGGGAACTTCTTTTACGACAGCGGAAATAAAATACCGGCTGAAAAACGGAAAGGAAGTGTACCGCCAGTATGCGGTACCGCTGAACCTTGTCACGGAAAGCATCAGCGAGCTGCTGGAGGATCCCGGATACCGCGAGCGGTTCTATCCGATCATGCGGTGCGATCCCGACCGTATAGAATATGTGCATATCTATCTTAGTGAGGATATGCTGAAGGAGCTGGCGAAAACAGGGCAGCAGGCGCAGGATTCCGGTACAGGGAGCACGGGCTCTCAAGCTCCTGATTTTAAAGATCCTGATTCGGAAGATCTGACAGCGGCCTTGAAAGATGAAAAATCTGAGCCGGAGGAGACAGAGTCAACCGGGGAAACAGGCGAAGGATCAGATCTGGAAGAAACGGAACCATCCGGGGAATATGAATCGGATGAAGAAACGGAATCCCCAGGAGAAACGGATGAAGAGCCGGATATGGAAACAGAATACATGACCGACGGAGAATACTCTGAGGTGAAATATGCGGCCGACATTGAACTTCCGCCGCCATCGGATATGGAACTTCCACCGCAGACAGGCGAGACGGCGGAGGAAGCAGACACTGCGTCCCAGTGGTATAACGATTCGATTACGATTGAGGATAAGGAAGATATCAGACAGCTGGTCGAGGCATACCGGAAGGATCTGCTGTCCATACCATATGAGACTGTGGCGCGTTTTTCCGGTAGTGAAGGATCCCTTGATTTTCACATCAAAGATCGGGATGACAAGGTGGACTATATTATAGATTACGCCAGCTATGGCGTGAATAAGGATTTCACAGAGACGATGAAGTTTCTGAAAGACTGGATTGCAAAAGAAACGTTCGATCTCAGCAGTCTGGATGGCTGAACAGAGAGGCAGGCAGAGCGGGCCGAAATCCACTGTGGGGGTTTCGGCCCGCTGCCGTGTTTTATAAAAATTTTATATCAGCTGGGGATTGAAGTCCCCCAATGATACGAATTTGCTGCTCACTGCCTGGAAAGGCGGGAGTCATCTTCTGTCTGATATAATCAGAGAAGGGTGGGGCCGCCGCCCGGCACCAGCATCGGCAGCACTTCCTCGAAGTTCACGCCGTAATCGTGATGATCCGGGTCGGCCATCGTGCGCTTTATGCAGGCCACGATGAAATCGGCCGCCAGTTTAAACGACTCATAGACGGATTTTCCCTGCAGCACGGCGCCTGCGAAACAGCTCGCGAAGCAGTCGCCGGTGCCGTGGAAGCTGACGGGGATCCACTCGTTGAAGTAGGATTCAAACGTATCGGAGGCCGCGTCGTACGCCATGACGCCGAGTTCCTTTTCGTGGAAGGAGACGCCGGTGAGGACGGCCTTCTTCGCGCCGAGATCACAGAGACGGCGCAGCACGTCTTTAATATACTCCTCGCTGTAACCCTGCGCCTGATAGTCGAGGCCAAGCATGAAGGCCGCCTCCGTCAGGTTCGGAAGAATGATATCCGCGTGCCGGCACAGTCCGGCCATTTTTTTTGCGAAAGCCTCGTCGAAGCCGACATACAGCTTTCCGTTGTCTCCCATGGCGGGATCCACGATGCGCAGCGCGCCGTCGTTCGCGAACAGCTCAAAATATTTCTTTACGATCTCGATCTGCTCGTCCGAGCCAAGATATCCGGTGTAGATCGCGTCAAATTTAAAATTCTCTTTTTTCCAGTGCTCAGCGATCGGCATAAGATCCTCCGTCAGGTCGCGGAAGGTAAAATTGGAAAACTGTGTGTGGGTGGAGAGCACCGCTGTCGGAAGAATGACGGTCTCATGTCCCATTGCGGACAGGATCGGAAGAGCGACCGTGAGAGAGCAGCGTCCGAGACAGGAGATGTCCTGGATTGTCATAATGCGTTTCATAAGAATCTTCCTTTCTTTTTTTGATTTTTGTTTCATGTGGAATGTTACGAGTATATCATTAGTCTGGCCTTTTTCCATAGCCAGAAACAAAGAATTTAATCAGGCCAGCGGGCAGCATTGAAAGTGCTTGCTTGCGCCCGCGGGCGGAATCAGGTATACTGTCAGGGACGCCGCGGTCCGAGGCGGATGGATGTCATGATTCCGGGAGGGAACAGTCACGGGCGGCGTCAGTGGTTTTTGAAAAGGGATAAGGGAGCGGATCATATATGTTTGGAGAATGTCACGCGCATCTGATCATGGATGCGGTAAATTACAGGAAAGCGGTTCAGATTCACAAAAACGGAGTCAATGAGAACGCCATAAGGGACAAGCTGGAGGCATACCGGAAGTTTGGGATTACGTTCGTCCGCGACGGCGGGGACGCGCTCGGCGTCTCGGAGCGAGCGGCGCAGATCGCCCCGGAGTACGGGATCGATTACCGGACGCCCATCTTCGCGATTCACAAGAACGGACATTACGGAGGGATCGTCGGCCTCGGGTTCGATACGATGCGCGAGTATCATCAGCTGGTGCTCAAAGTGCGGGAGCGCGGCGGCGATTTCATCAAGATCATGATCTCCGGGATCATGAATTTCGCGGGGGACGGGAGCGTGACGGAAGAATCCCTGACCCGCGCGGAGATCGGTGAGATGATCCATATCGCGCACGAGGAGGGCTTCGCGGTGATGGCCCATGTGAACGGGGCGCGGGCCGTGCAGGACGCGGCGGAGCTGGGCGTGGATTCCGCCGAACACGGGAATTTTATGGATGAGGAGAGCCTGCAGGCGCTTGCCGCGTCCCACGCCGTCTGGGTTCCGACGCTCGTGACGATCTCGAACCTCAAAGGCGCCGGGCGCTTTGACGATACGGTGATCTGCCGTCTTGAGCGGCTCCAGACGGAAAATATCCGCAGAGCCTACGAGCTGGGAGCCCGGATCGCGCTCGGAAGCGACGCGGGCGCGTGGCACGTGGAGCATGGACAGGGACTGGCCGATGAGTATAATCTGTTTGCGGCAGCGCTCGCTGATAAAGAACACACCGTCATGGAAAAACGGCTTGCGGACGCGGAAGAACTGATCCGCAGAAAATTTAAAAAGGACGAAAACTGATTAAGATTAAGTTACGGAAATATTAATCTTGCTCTTTCGGGCCTGTAATCGCCATTATGCAACTTGCGTAAGTTGTAATGTCGTGGTATTATTTTTGCAGCGGTATTGCAAAATACCTGTTTTTTGCGTTTTGTCCGTAAGGGAGTATAAGCTGACGACAGAAAACGGACAGGGGATGCAAGTAGAATGGAGGACGTAGCATGAGGAACCGAAAAAGATTTACAGGTGCTCTTGTTCTGCTGCTTGGTCTGCTGATATTTGTCGGAGGATGTGATAAGGAGATCGTTAAGGAAACGGAAAATCCTGGGGAGCATCTGACGGAATCGGAGATACACACGGAACCTGAGACACAGACAGAGACGGAGATCGAGACGAACGTAGAGTATACGGCACAGGATAAAAGCGTCAGGATCACGCTTCCGGACAGTACCTGGAAGGTGACGCAGGATGTAGATGAGATGCGGGTATTCTCCGGCGGTACGGCGATGATCAACATCGTTCACGCAGCCGATGAGAGTCAGATGAAGCGGAATATTTCCTCTGTGGCAAAAACACAGGAGGAGCTGGAAAGGAACCTGTCGAATCAGTATCCGGGGGAAAACGCGTTTAAGATCGAGAGCTTTGAAGGGCTGAGCGCGGGCACCCTGAATACATACGAGTATGTAGTCAGCTATAATTCAACCAGTATGTGGGCATACGCCGTCACATACGGAATCATTGCGGAGGATCAGGCGTATGTCGTGACCGGGACCGTCACGGACGACAACCGGCCGCTTCTCGATACGGTCATCAAGTCGGTGGAGAGCTTTACCGTGCTGAATAATCCGGCCTTTGGCGGCCTGACCCAGCAGCCGGTGCAGAACCAGACCGGTGTGGAGAGGAACAGCCAGAGCGAGAGCCAGGATCAGACCGGCAGTTCTTCCACGGCCGAGGAGGAGCTCCAGTCTCTTACGGAGTACGGAACATCTGCCCAGCTTTACGCGGCGGACGAAGTGAATGTGCGCGCCGAGCCGAGCAAGGAGTCGAATGAAAATATCATATACTCCCTGAACAAAGGGGACGCGGTCACCGTAGTCGGCGAGACTTCCCAGTGGTTTAAAGTAAATATCAACGGAATGATCGGTTATGTATCAAAAGAATTTCTGGTATCCTCCCCGGTCAATACGGGATCGGAGAACTCCGGAAGCGCGGACAGTTCCGACAATACAGGCAGTCCGTCCGGATCCGATGATCAGTCCGGAAACGAAGACCAGGAGCAGGGCGGGAGTTCCGGCGTGGATGACGCCCAGCAGGCGGAGTATAACAGCACCGTGGATTACGATTCCAGCTACACGTATTACACGACGACGGACGTGAATATGCGTTCCGGCCCGAGCACCAATGCGGACAAGGTCGGCGGCCTCGGCGGCGGTACGGCCGTCACGGTAGTCGGCGAGACTCCGAACTGGTTTATTGTATCGGTCAACGGATCGCGGGCCTATATCAGCAAATCCTATATCAGCACGACCGATCCCGGCTATTCGTCCAGCGGTTCGACGGGCGGCGATTCATCCGGCGGCTCGACCGGCGGTGATTCATCCGGAGGAAGTTCGGCGGGCGGCGATTATTCCGGAGGCGGTTCCACAGGCGGCGATTCATCCGGCGGCTCGGCGGGCGGTGATTCGTCCGGAGGCGGCTCGGCAGGCGGTGATTCGTCCGGAGGCGGTTCCGCGGGAGGAGACTCATCCGGCGGCGCTTCCGGGACAGTCAGCGGAACGATCACGAGCGCGGGCGTAAATGTGATCGTGGTCGCCGGGGACGACGGCAATACGTATACGGTCAATACCGGGGACGCGTCAGTCTCCGCTGCCGACGGAATCTACTCGGGGCTGTATGTATCCGTAGGGTATGATTCCTCATCCTCGGACGGCTCGCTTCACGCTACAAGCGTGACCGGATATTAAGCCGGGGCGTGCGGCGGATCTGAATCCCGTATCGGATGCGGCAGCAGATTGGAATTTCGTATCGGATGCGGCGATGGGTTCAAATCCTGTATCGGATGCGGCGGCGGATCTAAATGCGGAGACGAACCTGAATTCCGTATCGGGTGCGGCATCGGCTCTGAATCCGAATCCCGTATGGGATGCGGGGACAGGTCCGGAATCATGAAAATATAGCTGCAAAACGAGGGGCTGTCGGAAAATATGTCAGCCGGAGACTTGTTATAATCCAGTTGCACACATGTCTGAGACAGACAGATGTGACGAAGACGAGGTGAACAACGGATTGTAACAAGCTCCATCAGACATTTTCCAACAGCCTCATTATATTGAATGGGAAAGCTGTAAAGGTATAAAGGAATGAAAGAATACGGCGGAAATTTACCGGGCGGCCGCCTCCGCGAACGTGGTGTCTACCAGTTCTTCGTACGGAACGCGTTCCGCGAGCTCGCCCGCGCTTTCCAGGATATCCTGCAGAAGCTCAAAGCTGCTCTTCTCAAAGATCAGATTTTCCTTCCACGTATCCTGCTCATGATAGCGCGTCACGATCGTGGTCAGCGTCTCGAGATCAGTCTCTGTAAACTGCGGGGCGATGACCTCGGCGATCTCCTCCGGCGTGTGCGTGTTCACATAGTCCATGCCTTTCTGCAGGGCGTTCGTAAATGCCTGAACGACATCCGCGTGTTCCTCAAGGAAGCTCGACTTGGTACAGTAGGCCGTGTAAGGAACGTAGCCGGAATCCGTGCCGAGAGAGGCCACGACATAGCCGGCGCCTTCCTTCTCGAGCGTGGTGGCCCCGGGCTCAAATTCGACGGTGTAATCCGCCATGCCGCCCGAGAATGCGGCCGCCGTGGAACCAAAATCAATGCTCTGGTTAATATTCACTTCGGAAAGATCGATGCCGTTCTGCTTCAGGATATATTCAAACACCATCTCAGGCATGCCGCCTTTGCGGCCGCCAAGCACATCTTTGCCTTTCAGGTCGCTCCACTGGAAATTTTCGGTATCTTCGCGTGATACGAGGAAATTGCCGGCGCGCTGCGTGAGCTGCGCAAAATTGACCGGCACGTCGGCGGAACCGCCGCTGTACGTGTAGATCGAGGCCTCGGAACCCATGAATCCGATGTCGGCGTCCCCGGACAGAAGAGCCGTCATGGTCTTGTCGGCGCCGAATCCGCAGACCAGTTCCAGATCGATTCCCTCATCCTCAAAATAGCCAAGCTCGATCGCCGCGTACTGCGGCGCGTAGAAAACAGAATGAGCCACTTCGTTCAGCGTCACTTTGACAGGCGCTTTTTTTGTCTCCGCGAAGGCGGTGCAGGACAGAACGCCGGCTGCGAGCGCCGCCGAAAGCAGCAGCGAAAGAAATTTTCTTTTCATAAACTCTCTCCTTTTCTTTAACTATCGTAGTATATGCGAAAGGTCGCGCGGGGTTCCGGCGGAGGATATCGGACAGAGAGGATTTCCGGTTCCTTTCTGCGGTGAGACGCAGCGGCTTTTTGCAGAAAATGGTTATATACGACTAACTTTTTTCTTGACATTCAGCAAAGACGTGTATAAAATATTCCTGTAATGTTAGATTGGGCTAACTATGTGGAGCCTGCGCCGCTTTTGCGGATTTTCGCGCGGGCGCGCCGGGTTTTCACAGTCTCCCCCTGCCGGATATTCCGGTTTTGCCGCAAAATGAACGGGGGATTATCAGGAATGCGAGGTGAGAAGATGAAGAAGCACAAATTTTGGGCCTGGGCGGCGGTTTTCTGTTTTATCATGGTCATGTACACTGGATATAAACACAAATAAACAAAAGACAGGAGGCTGATATAAGAGTGGATATTTTTAAATACAAAAAACTGGGAATCTTTGCCGGCGGAGCTCTGTTCGGTACTGCCGGACTGAAACTGCTTGGCAGCAACGACGCCAAAAAAGTCTATACGCACTGTACGGCGGCGTTCCTGCGCGCGAAGGACTGTGTGATGAAAGTAGTCACGACGATCCAGGAGAACGCCGGGGATGTGCTCGCAGAAGCGCGCCAGATCAACGAGGAGCGCGCGGCCAGAGAAGAAGCGAAGCGGAACGCGGGAATGGAAGAGGACGCTTTCTGCGGGGAGTGTGACGAACCGGAAGAAGCCGCGGAGACGGCGGAACCGGAGGCAGAATAGTACCGGCGCGGCGCAAAAGGCAGCCGTCCCCGTGACGCTGCGGGCCGTTTCACGTTTTACGGGCCATGCTGACCGCGGTGTTTCGCGGTCCTGAAACATTCGGAAGACAGAGTTGCTCCAGCGTACATGACGTTTTTATCACAAAAAGATCCGGAGGAATATGGATGAAATTCATAATCAGACACGAGATAAGAGGAAGAATGCGGCTCCATATGGCGCAGTCCCGCATGACCTGCGGGGAGGCGGATATCCTGCAGTATTATCTGCAGAAGCTTCCGCAGGTGACGGAGGTCCGCGTATATGAAAGGACCTGCGACGTGACGGTCCGCTATGAGGGCGGGCGCGCGAAGATCTTTCAGGCGCTTCGGACTTTCCGGTACGACAAAGCGGATGTGCCGGCGCCGGTGCTCCAGAGCTCCGGCAGAGAGCTGAACGCGTTTTATCAGGAAAAGCTGGTTTCCCGGGTCATGATCCGGGCGGCGAAAAAGCTGTTTCTGCCATATCCGGTCCGGGTGGCATGGACGACCCTGCTGTCGCTGAAATATATCGGAAAAGGGTTCCGCAGCCTGGCCGGAAGAAAGCTGGAGGTGGCGGTCCTTGACGCGGCGGCGGTCGGCGTATCGGTCGTCCGGAGAAACTTTGAGACAGCCGATTCCGTGATGTTCCTGCTTGGCATCGGAGAACTGCTCGAGGCGTGGACTTACAGAAAATCCGTCAGCGATCTCGCGAGGAGCATGTCGCTCAGCGTCGGCAAAGTCTGGCTGAGAAAGGAAGGACAGGATATCCTCATTCCGGCCGACGAGGCGAAGCCGGGCGACTGCGTCGTCGTACATATGGGGACGGTCATCCCGTTTGACGGAATCGTCGAATCCGGGGAGGCGCTGGTGAACCAGTCGTCGATGACCGGAGAGCCCGCGGCCGTGCGCAAAGCGCAGGACGACTATGTCTACGCGGGAACCGTGGTCGAAGAAGGGGAACTCTGCGTCTGCGTGAAAGAGACGAAGGGCTCCACCCGGTATGAAAAGATTGTCTCCATGATCGAGGAGACCGAGAAGCTGAAGTCCGCGTCCGAGAGCCGCGCGGGACGCCTTGCGGACAGACTTGTGCCGTATACGCTGGCCGGGACGGCGCTCACCTGGGCCGTCACGCAGAATGCGTCGAAAGCGCTGGCCGTCCTGATGGTGGATTTCTCGTGCGCGCTCAAAATGGCGATTCCGGTGTCCGTGCTCTCGGCGATCCGGGAAGCGCGGGACTACGACATCACAGTGAAAGGCGGGAAATATCTCGAAGCCGTGGCGGACGCGGTGACGGTCGTGTTTGACAAGACAGGCACGCTGACCAGAGCCCATCCCGCGGTGCGCGATGTCATCCCGTTCGGGGAAAACAGCGCCGATGAGATGCTGCGGACCGCGGCCTGTCTCGAAGAGCATTTCCCGCATTCCATGGCGAAAGCGGTCGTCGACGCCGCAAATCAGCGCGGTCTCGAGCACGAGGAGCTGCACTCCACAGTCCGCTACGTCGTGGCGCACGGGATCGTATCCGAGATCGAAGGCCGCAGGGTTGTGATCGGCAGCTATCACTTTGTGTTTGACGACGAAGGCTGCACGGTTCCGGAGGGGGAGAAAGAGAAATTCGAAGCTCTTTCCCCGGAATATTCCCAGCTTTACCTGGCGGTCGACGGCACGCTGGCCGCTGTGATCTGCGTCGAAGATCCGCTGCGCGAGGAAGCGCGCGAGGTCGTGCAGGCACTCAAGGAGGCCGGAATCCGCAAAGTCGTGATAATGACCGGGGACAGCGAGCGGACGGCGGCGTCCATCGCAGCGAGAGTCGGCGTGGACGAATACTATTCCGAGGTGCTCCCGGAGGATAAAGCCGGTTTTGTGGAACGAGAACGGGCCGAAGGCCATGCGGTGATCATGGTCGGCGACGGGATCAACGACTCGCCCGCGCTGTCTGCCGCAAACGCCGGCATCGCAATCAGCGACGGGGCGGAGATCGCACGCGAGATCGCGGACATCACGGTCGGAGCGGACAGCCTGCGCGAGCTCGTCATACTGAAAATACTCAGCACAAAGCTGATGCGCCGGATCCATGGAAATTATGCGGTGATCGTGGGATTTAACGCGGCGCTGATCCTGCTCGGCGTGACAGGATTCATCCGGCCGGCGGTATCCGCCTGGCTGCACAACGCGTCGACGCTTGCGATCACACTGCGCAGCATGGGAAATCTGCTGGAATAAAAAGCGGGAGAAAAGAAATGTCAACAGTAATTATTGTGGTGATCCTGGCAGCAGTCTGCGTGTACTCCGCGCGGTCTTATCTCAGAAAGCTGTCCCGGGGAGGCGGGTGCTGCGGGGAACACGAGGCAGCGGAAAAGAAGGTCCGGGTGACCGACCGTGACAAAAGCCATTATCCGTACACGGCGGCGCTTCGGATCGACGGAATGACCTGCGGCAATTGTGCGAGGCGCGTCGAGAACGCGCTGAACCGCATGGAAGGAACCTGGGCAAACGCCGATTTCGCGCAGGGAAAAGCGGTCGTCCGCACAAAACAGCCGGCAGACGCGGCCGCGATGCGAAAAGCAGTCGGCGATGCGGGGTATACCGTTCTGTCCGTCGAGACGACGGCGCCTGATTAAGTGATACCGCAGCGGGCAGGCCCTCTTCGGAGGAGACCTGCCCGCTGTCGTTTTATGCACAGGCCCGCATAAGGAAATCAGCTGCTGACGCAGCATGCGGGCCGCGCAGACGAGCAGGAGAAAAGCCGCCTCCTGCCCGATCAGTGAGAGTGTGCGCGGACGGCCGCAATTTTTGTGCATATTTCAGTATGCCGTCCGGGAAAACACATGGGAAAATGGGAAAAACAACCTTGAAAAAGAAAAAATTGCGGAAAAGTGTACTTTTCCGCAACTTTTTTACGCCTTTTAAAATAGCACTTCTTTTCCAAACCGTCAAGCCTTATCTGAAAATTACATGAATTTCCCACACTTTGTGACCGAAAAAAGACCCGTCCCGGGGAGGTT
>CANRGB010000109.1 GCA_947630005.1 uncultured Lachnospiraceae bacterium | reverse complement strand
CTGTCGGCAGCACGCTCGCGGATCAATGGAAGGAATATTTTTACTGTGAAGCCATGCCTGCGGATGTGCTTGTCCGTCGGGGAAGGAAGCGCACATCCGGCCGCTTTTTTGGACGGAGCGGTTCGGATTCCGTTATCACGGACGGTTCCGCGATCGCGGTGGCCGACGGTCAGTGCATGATGATTGTGGAGCAGGGCAAGGTGGTTGAGGTCGGAGCGGAGCCGGGCGTGTACACATACGACAGCTCGCTTACGCCCACGGTTTTTGCCGGCGACCTGGGTGACGGCGTCCGCAGGACGTTCGAGGAGATCGGAAAGCGCTTTACGTACGGAGGGCATGCGGCGGCCGATCAGAGGGTTTATTATTTTAATACGAAAGAGATCATGGGGAACAAGTACGGGACGGCGGCTCCTGTTCCCTTCCGCGTGACCGACCGGAATATCGGACTGGATGTGGATATCGCGATCCGCTGCAACGGGGAATACTCCTACCGGATCGAGGATCCGATCCTGTTCTATACGAATGTCTGCGGCAATGTTCCGGATGAATTTGACCGCTCCCAGATTGAGAGCCAGTTAAAGAGTGAACTGATGACGGCGCTTCAGCCGGCTTTTGCCAGAATCTCCGCGCTGGGAATCCGCTACAGCGCGCTTCCGGGATGCACGATGGAAATTGCGGACGCGCTGAACGATGTCCTGACGAAAAAGTGGAAAAATCAGCGGGGCATTGTGATTGTTTCTTTCGGCGTAAACTCTGTGTCTGCGTCAAAAGAAGATGAGGATATGATCAGGCAGCTCCAAAAAAGTGCTGTGATGCGGGATCCGTCGATGGCAGCCGCCCAGCTTGTCGGGGCGCAGGGAGACGCGATGCGCGCGGCAGCCGCGAATAAGGCCGGAGCTATGACCGGCTTTATGGGCATGGATATGGCAGCTCAGGCCGGAGGGATGAACGCGGCGGACCTGTTTGCGATGGGACAGCGAAGTATGGCAGGACGCAGAAACGAATTTGATTCAGATGCGGATGGAGGTTCTGCGGAGCCTGGGATGCCGCGTGGAGGAAGCCGGGACAGTTTTTCCTCAGGCAGCAGCCGTGCGGCATTCGGCTGGACGTGCAGGTGCGGAGCGGTAAATACGGGAAAATTCTGCTCGGAGTGCGGACAGCCCCGTCCGGCAGAGGGATGGACGTGCAAATGTGGTGCAGTCAATACAGGGAAGTTCTGTTCGGAATGCGGCGCGAGGCGCCCGGCCGGAGCGCCTGTATATCGATGCGATAAATGCGGCTGGCGTCCCGAAGATCCGTCCAGGCCGCCCAGATACTGCCCTGAGTGCGGTGATCCGTTTGACGAAGAAGATATTGTCCAATGAGAATGTGCGGATTTCTGCGGTACGGCCCGGGTATAAATTTCTGGCCTGCAAGAAATATCACAAAATAAATATGTGAGTTACTGTTATCGCCGGGCAGCATCTGATGTCCGGCGGTTTGTATTTTATGCGCAGGCCCAGGTATGGAAACCAGCTGCTGACGCAGCACCTGGGCCGCGCGGCGAGCAGGAGGGCAAACCACGCCTCCTGCTGCACCCGCGGGAACGAGAGAATCACGCGAAGAGGGATTCGGGAGTCAAAGCAAAGGCAAGATGAGGAGAGGCATGGATGCATGCACCTTGGATGCGCCCGCGGAAACGAGAGAATCGCGCTAAGGGGGATTCGGGAGTCAGAGTGAAGACGAAGGGAAGGAGGAAATAGGATGTCCGGCATTCGGGAATATAAATGTCCCTGCTGCGGCGGGGCAGTGACGTTTGACAGCAGGATCCAGAAGATGAAATGTCCTTACTGTGATACGGAATTTGAGATGGATACGCTGCGCCAGTTTGAGGAGGAAGAGATTCGGGAGGAGTCAGGTCCTGACTGGAGGACGGTGGAAAGGGAGAGGGAAAACATCCAGGATGACGGGACCGGTCTTGTCTCCTATGTCTGCGAGTCCTGCGGCGGTGAGATCGTTGCGGATCAGACGATGGCGGCGTCAAGATGTCCGTACTGCGATAATCCCGTCATTGTCATGAAGCAGCTGAGCGGTATGGCAAAACCGGATCTGGTGATTCCGTTTAAACTTGATAAGAAGCAGGCGAAGGAAAATCTGAGAAGGCATCTGAAAAATAAAATGCTGCTTCCGCGTTCTTTCCGGACAGAAAACAAACTGGAGGAGGTCAAAGGTGTCTACGTTCCGTTCTGGCTGTTTGACTGTGAGGCACAGGCGGACCTGCGCTACCGGGCGACAAGGATTCGCTGCTGGTCGTCCGGGGATTACAATTACACGGAAACCTCCCATTATCTGGTCAGCCGTTCCGGTAATCTGGCTTTTGATTATGTGCCGGTGGACGGTTCGGAGAAGATGGCAAATGACCTGATGGAGTCGATTGAGCCGTTTCGTTATGAGGATGCGGTGGATTTCCAGACCGCGTATCTGGCCGGTTATCTGGCTGACAGGTATGACGTGCCGTCCAGCGAGTGTTACGCCCGCGCGAATGAACGCATTGCGGAGAGCACGGAGCGGGTATTTGCGGATACAGTCATGGGGTATGCGTCCTGTATCCCGGAGAAAAAGGATATCCGTCTGAAGCAGGGGCGTGTCAGCTATGTGCTGCTTCCGGTCTGGATTTTGCATACAAGGTACAGAGGAAAACTGTATACATTTGCGATGAACGGACAGACGGGCAAGTTTGTCGGAAATCTGCCGATGGATGCGGGCCGTGCGTTTGCGGCGGCCGGGAGCGCGTTTCTTTCGGCGGCGCTTATCGCGCTGCTGGTTATGATGGCGCTGCTGTGAAAGCCGCTGCTTTGCGGGATATGTCCGGTATTATCGTTCTGAAGCCGTCAGTGACACAGAGGCGGAGAACCGGTCTGATACAGGATACTGCAAAAAGGAGAGAAGATGACTGCGGCAGACAGAATAGATGAAATAACAGGAGACATTCAGATTATGAAAAAGAAAAGATTTACCGGGACAGTCAGGTGCTTTCTTCTTGCCTTTACGTTTCTTTTTACAGCCGGGCAGCAGGTTTTTGCGGCCTCGGACAAGGTTGTCGACATGGCCGGCCTGCTCTCGCAGGAGGAAGAGGAGAGGCTTGAAAAAAAGCTGAGCAAAGTTGTGGAAACATATGACTGTGATGTGGCCGTGGTCACGACGGATTCGACCGGCGGATTATCTCCGATGACGTATGCGGATAATTATTATGAAAACAATGGATACGGCGTCGGTCCGGACCGGGACGGCCTTCTTTTACTGATCAGCATGGAAGCGCGCGACTGGTGGATCACGACGTGGGGCAGCGCGATCGATACGTTCACGGATTACGGGATTGAGGTGATCGGTGATGAGATCGTCGGGGAGCTGAGCGATGCGGATTATTATGAAGCGTTTATGGAGTTTGCCGGCCTGACGGACGATTTTCTGAAGCAGGCGCAGCAGGGAGAACCGTACGATGTATATCAGGAATACAAAGCGCCGTTTCCGTTTGCCGCAAAGATTGCGATTGCCTGCGGAATCGGATTCCTGGCGGCGCTGCTTACTCTGCTCGGTTTCCGGGCGCAGCTCCGCAGTGTATCGTATGAAAAAGGAGCGCATCAGTACGTCAGACAGGGAAGCTTCCATCTGACGCGCTCGAAGGATCTTTATCTCTACCGCACCGTCACGCGGACAAAGATCGAGAGGCCGGATCCGCCTTCCGGGCATGGCGGCGGAGGAAGTCATACGCATACGACCTCCGGAGGGAGCAGAGCCGGAGGCGGCGGGGGAAAGTTTTAGTACAGTGACAGGCTTTAAAGCGCGAAGGAAGGGAAAAAGCGGACTGCATAAAAGTATTCAGGCCCCTTGAGCGAGAATGACAAGGGGCCTGCTTTGTACAGAGAGAGGATTGTTTATAAAGATTCTGACTGTTTCCCCGGAAGTCCGGAAGATTATTTTCGGACTCTCCGGGGATTCTGCGTTTACCTGGACGGATCGCTGTCTGTCCGGAGTTTAGTTGTCCTCCAGCTTATCCTCCATCGTATAGATCTGTCTCTTTCTTGCCATCTCATCGCTGTCGAGATACTCGTCGTAGGTCGTGATCTTGTCGATCAGCTTTCCGTTCGGCAGAAATTCCATGATGCGGTTGGCCGTGGTCTGCACGATCTGATGGTCGCGCGAGGAGAACAGCTCGACGCCTGGGAACTTGATCATACCGTTATTCAGGGCGGTGATGGCTTCCATGTCAAGGTGGTTCGTCGGCTCGTCGAAGATCAGGACGTTGGCGCCGGAGATCATCATTTTCGAGAGCATACAGCGCACGCGCTCGCCTCCGGAGAGGACCTTGAGCTGTTTGACGCCGTCCTCGCCGGCGAACAGCATGCGGCCGAGGAAGCCGCGGACGTAGGTGGCGTCCTTGATCTCGGAATACTGGGTCAGCCAGTCCGCGATGCAGAGATCGCTGTCAAACTCCCTCGCGTTGTCTTTCGGGAAATACGCGCGGGAAGTGGTGACGCCCCACTTGAATTTTCCTTCATCCGGCTCGATCTCACCCATCAGGATCCGGAAAAACGTGGTCTTTGCCAGCTCGTTTCCTCCGACGAAGGCTACTTTATCGTCGTGACCAAGTGTGAACGTGATCTGGTCGAGCACCTTGACTCCGTCGATCGTCTTGGAAAGCCCTTCCACCATCAGAACCTCGTTTCCGATCGTGCGGTTCGGACGGAAGTCAATGTACGGATACTTCCGGCTGGAAGGCCGGATCTCCTCGAGCTGGATTTTCTCAAGCGCCCGCTTTCTCGAAGTCGCCTGCTTTGATTTGGAGGCGTTCGCGGAGAAACGGGAGATAAACTCCTGCAGTTCCTTGATCTTTTCTTCCTTTTTCTTGTTTGCCTCTTTCATCTGCCGGATCAGAAGCTGGCTGGATTCATACCAGAAATCATAGTTCCCGGCATAGAGCTGGATCTTGCCGTAATCGATATCGGCGGTATGCGTACACACCTTGTTGAGGAAGTACCGGTCGTGGGACACGACGATGACCGTATTCTCGAAATTGATCAGAAACTCTTCGAGCCAGTTGATCGCTTCCAGATCGAGATGGTTTGTCGGCTCGTCGAGCAGCAGGATATCGGGATTGCCGAACAGCGCCCGCGCGAGCAGCACTTTGACTTTCTCATTTCCGTTCAGTTCCTTCATCAGCGCGTAGTGAAGCTCCGTGCCGATGCCGAGTCCGTTCAGAAGGGCGGCCGCGTCGGATTCCGCTTCCCAGCCGTTCATCTCGGCAAATTCTCCCTCAAGCTCGCTGGCCCGGATGCCGTCCGCGTCCGTAAAATCTTCTTTCGCGTAGATGGCGTCTTTTTCTTTCATGATATCATACAGACGCTGGTTCCCCATGATTACCGTATCCAGGACAGGAAATTCATCATATTTGAAGTGATCCTGTTCCAGTACGGAGAGACGCTGGCCCGGGGTGACGGAGATGTCGCCGTTTGTGGTCTCAAGATTCCCCGCGAGGATCTTGAGGAACGTGGACTTTCCGGCTCCGTTCGCCCCGATCAGGCCGTAGCAGTTCCCCTCTGTAAATTTGATATTGACATTCTCAAATAACGCTTTTTTTCCCACTCTGTAGGTCACATTGTTTGCACTGATCATACGATAACCTCATTTTCTGTCTGGTTTTGTTTTTGTGCCGTCCGTTTTTCAAAGGAAAGGATATTGCTTTTCTTATTGTAGCGAAAAACGAAAAAAATGCAAGTGTTTCCTCAGAAAAAGCGAAAACTAGCGTTTCCCGCACAGTGTGTGCTGCAAAGCGGAAGGATGCGGGGGCGTTTATTCACGCCGAAAAAAAGGTTATTTACGCTAAACGATTGAAATAATATTAAAAATTTAATATAGTTAAGGAAAAAGCTGTAACGGAGGATGAGACATGAGCACAAAAGTTTTTAGTGAAAAAGAACTTCTCCAGGCTGTCAGAGGGCGGGCGAAAATGCAGAAACTTACGATGGAGCAGGCGGTGAAAGCTACAACGGTCTGTCCTTTGTGTAAATCGGCGGTTGTCAGCAGCACATTGATTCAGGCGCTTTACGGATGCAGATGTCCGAACTGCGGCGTGTACTTTGTGGACCTCGGAGAACTTGAGATGAGGATGCCGAACCTCCGGGAAAACAGAGTCATCGTCCGGACGGAAAAACCGAAGCGCTCCCCGCGGCCGGACGGTGTATAACGGAGAACCGCACACAGACTGTAAGACTTAATGGAGGAAAAAATGTACAGGTTTGCCATATGCGATGACGACAGGGAATTCTGCGGTTTTTTCGCGGACTGCCTGCGAAAGATCTGCGGGGAAAAACGGATTGATTTCACCGTGTCCGTTTTCTATGATACGGCGTCTTTCGCGGATTCCCTGCAGAAAGGGGAGGCGTATGATCTCGTCTTTCTCGATATTCTTCTGAAAGACGAAAACGGCATTGACTTTGCCAGGACGCTGCGCGCGAAAAACTGCGCGTTCGATCTCGTGTTCATCACGGCCTGCAGGGAGTACGCGGTTGACAGCTACGACGTCGCTCCGCTTCATTATATTTTAAAGCCGGTGTCCCGCGAAAAAGTGGAGACAGCCCTGGAGCGGTTCCTGGAGAAGCATGCGCCGCAGACCCTGCGGTTTTCCGTTCCCAAAGGCGCGATCCAGATCCCGCTCGCGGAGATCGTTTATTTTGAAGTATACAACCACGATATTATTGTCCATAAGACCGACGGAAGCGCCCAGTCTTTCCGGGGAATGACGCTGCGGGAACTGGAAGGTTCCTTCCCGCTGCGCAGCTTTGCGCGCTCGCACAGGAGCTACCTCGTGAATCTGGAGCATATTTCCGAAATTATGAAATATCAGATCCGGCTTTCCACAGGAGAGACGATCCCCATCAGCAAACGGCTGTATCCGGACGTAATGCGGAGACTGATTGATTACGACGATAAAGAATCCCGCGTATTCTGAAACGGATCCGGCCTTTTTTGCAGGCACAGACTGCTTTTTATCTCAAAAGATCCCGGCAGCTGACTGATCACCAGAATGCTGCCGTATTTTTCCGCGATCCTGCGCATGGCCGCGAGTCCGTAGCCGTGCCCGTTCGCGATTCGTTCTTCTTTTGACTCTTCTAAAGCGCCGTTCGCGCTGTCCGTACTGTTGACGCATTTGATAAACAGAAAATTCGCGCGCAGCCTCATGTACAGGCTGATGTACCGCTCGCGCCCTTTCTCCATGCGCTCGCAGGCCTCCAGCGCGTTCTGCAGCATGTTGCTTAAAAACACGCTCAGATCTTCGTCCGCGGCCGGCAGTTCCGCCGGGATATCCAGATGGTGTTCTGTCCGGATTCCTTTTGCCTGTGCCCGGTTCAGATACGTTCCCGCGATCACATTGACAAGTAAATTGCGGCTGTAACGCCCTACAGGAAGCCGGTCCAGCTCGCTGCTGACAGACGCGGCATATCTGCGCGCCCGTTCGATATCTCCGCTGTCTAGAATACCGGAGAGCGCCGTCATGTGATGGTGCATCTCGTGCCGGACGGAATTGGCGGCCTCGTTTGCTTCAAGCAGCTGGTTGTAGCTTGCCAGAGTCTGGCGGCTTCTCTCCTTCAGAACGCTGACCTCCGCGGCCGTCCGGAGCGTCCTGCGGATCGCGTCCGCTGCCAGCGTGATCATTGCCATGCCGGCGCAGGTGTCGGCGATGATGCCCACGGGAAAATCAAAATTTCCCGCAAGGGTCAGCCGGAGCAGTTCTTTCAGATAAGATTCTGAAAAATTCAGATCTTTGAGCGTATTAAACAACAGAAGAACGAGGATGACGGCAGCCTGGGCCGCCCGGACCAGAGGTTTTCTGTCCTGCCGCGTTTTCCCGGACTGCTTTCTTGACAGAAAGGCTTCGATGCCGAACGCGGCAGCGAAGGCGGCAAAAAGAAGAAACGCGCCCAGACCGCTGCGGCTGACCTTTTCGAGTCCGGCGGTCTGTACGGCGGCAGTCAGGATAACTTCGTGCAGGGACCAGAGCGCCGTCCACAGTCCGAGAACTATTTTCCTCCACCGTGTCAGCCGGAGCGCGAGATACAGAAAAAGCGGCGAGAGGTACAGAAGATTCGTGTAATTCAGTTCTATATAACTGGAGAGGATCCCGTAATATCCCGGCGCGGCGTTGAAGGCATTTTTCAGAAGCAGGAGGAGAAAATACAGGCTTAAAAGCAGGATCCGCCAGTCTGCTTTGTTGTTGGAAACGTCCATCAGGAATACCCCCGCCGTCATCAGGGCAAAAAACGCGCAGATGGTCAGCATGGCGATAGGCGGCGTTTCTTGCACAATCATCAGGGCGACCGAGGAATCATCGTTGAAAAGGAGCGGGTACGACATAAAACGGTACTCCGAGGTTTCCGGGAAGTAAACGGTCAGAGTCAGTGTTTTGCCGACATAATCGCCTGGCAGAGATATGCGCACAATCTTTCCTACGACGTCGTTTTTCCGGTTCTCCAATATCCGGGGCAGCTCATCCCAGGCTGACGCCAGAAAGCCCGCGTCGCTGCGTTCATTTTCCAGGAAGTCCGAGTGGAGCAGTTCTCCGTCCAGAAACGCTTCCGTACCGCCCTGCAGGGAGCTCCATTCGATCTGCGCCAGCGGAAGATATTCGGTAAGCACGCGGCTGATCCGCACAGCATGCGTACCTTCCGGCAGCAGAAGGGTAAGGTCTGAAAACCGCGGCTCATATTCCTGCGCCTGATCCCCCACGAGGATCTCATAGTGCCATCCGGACCTCTGTTCCTCGGAGTCCCACAGAAAAAACTTTCCCGGTCTGTATGGCTCAGCGTATAGAAGATCAGCAGCACAGAGATCATGACGATCAGAAGAAAGACCGTGCCTCCTGCATATTTCCATCGGTACTCAGATTTCATTGCGTTCTTTCCCTCCTTTTTATTCCGGGAACCCGCAGCGGCTCTCTGCTCTGCATTGTCGCAGATTTTTCCGGAAAAATCCACCCTTTTTTGTAAATTCCGGAAAATCGGCCTCCATCTGGCTGAAAAAGGAAATCCCGGAGGCGGCAAAACAGGAGTGAAACAGCCCGGAATGGGAATACTATTGCAAAATGAAATAATTTTGAACGGCGCAAAAAAGAGAGCGCCTGGAAAAGATCAGGAGGTTTTGCGATATGTGCAGCTATATGCCTATAACAGATGTTTACGCGAGAGAGATACTGGACTCAAGAGGAAATCCGACGGTGGAAGTGGAGGTCATGACGGAGGACGGGAGCGTCGGAAGGGCTTCGGTCCCGTCCGGAGCCTCCACAGGACAGTATGAGGCGGTGGAACTGAGAGACGGACAGAACCGTTATCAGGGCAGAGGCGTAGAGCAGGCCTGCCATTTTGTAAATACGATCCTGGCCGACGCGGTCATCGGAGAAAATGTGTACGGACAGGCGGCCATCGACCGGATTCTGCGGCGGGAGGACGGAACGCCCAATAAGCGGCGGCTGGGCGCGAACGGGATCCTCGGCGTTTCCATGGCGGCGGCCTCGGCGGCCGCCCGGACCCTTTCCATGCCGCTTTACCGCTATCTTGGCGGGATGCGCGCGCATCAGATGCCGGTTCCGATGATGAATATATTAAACGGCGGACGTCATGCCGACAACACCGTGGATCTGCAGGAATTCATGATCATGCCGGTCGGCGCGCAGGGGTTTTCCCACGGGCTCCAGATGTGCGCGGAGATCTACCATACGCTGAAAGGGCTTCTGCGCGCGCGCGGCTTTTCCACGGGAGTCGGGGATGAGGGCGGCTTTGCCCCGGATCTCGCGGACTCGGCCGAAGCGCTCGCGCTGATCTGCGAGGCGGTGGAGAAGGCCGGATACCGTACGGGGAGCCAGATCGTGATCGCGCTCGACGCGGCCGCGAGCGAACTGTACCAGGAGGATAAAAAAGCTTATTATTTCCCCGGGGAGAGCCGGATGAAGGGAAGCGAGGTTTACCGCGGCACGGACGAGATGATCGGTTATCTGGAGGAGCTCTGCGGGAAGTTTCCGATCGCCTCGATCGAGGACGGGCTCGATGAGAACGACTGGGAAGGCTGGGTGCGGCTGACGCAGCGGCTTGGGAACAGGATCCAGCTGGTCGGGGACGATCTTTTTGTGACAAACAGAAGACGCCTCGCAGAGGGGATCACGCGCGGCGCCGGGAACGCGGTTCTGATCAAGGTGAACCAGATCGGTACGCTGACGGAGGCGTTTGATACGATCGAGCTCGCGCATAAGAACGGATACCGCACGGTCATCTCACACCGCTCGGGAGAGACCGAGGATACCATGATCGCCGATCTTGCCGTGGCGGCGGGCTCCGGCCAGATCAAGACCGGGGCGCCGTGCCGGACAGAGCGCGTCGCGAAGTACAATCAGCTGCTTCGGATTGAGGACAGCGTCGGATTTTCCGCGATGTACGAGAACCCTTTTGCCGCAAAGGCGTCAAAGTGACGCGCAGGCGGCGGTATTATTCAGTAAAAACAGTATAAAATAAAAAGAAAACAGTTGAAATCCCGAGGTTCCTGTGTTAGACTAGCTATGTTTGGCATAGGAGGTGTGATTGGCCGTGAGGATTTTTCTGACTATCATTTTTGTGTTAGCATGTATCGCGTTGGTGGTGCTTGTCCTGGCACAGCAGGGAAAGGACGCCGGGCTTGGCGCGATCGGAGGTATGGGCGATACCTACTGGAGCAAGAACAAGGCGCGTTCCATGGAGGGCAAGCTGGTTCTGTTTACAAAAATTCTTGCAGTGGCGTTTTTCGTGATCGCCGCTGTTCTGAACATGAATTTCTAATGCGAAAAGAAGCGTGAAAAGAGGCCCTGCGAAGCGATCCGCAGGGTTTTTTCCGTCTTTATGCGCAGGCCCGCATAAGGAAGTCAGCTGCTGACGCAGCATGCGGGCCGCGCGGCGTGCAGGAGGAAACCCGCCTCCTGCTCGATCACAGGCCCACATAAGGAAGTCAGCTGCTGACGCAGCATGCGGGCCGCGCGGCGTGCAGGAGGAAACCCGCCTCCTGCTCGATCACA
>CANRGB010000108.1 GCA_947630005.1 uncultured Lachnospiraceae bacterium | reverse complement strand
TTCACGAACTGTACCATGCGTATCAGAATTATGTGATCAGCAGTATCGACTGGGATTCCGAGTTTGCGGGGAGCGCGTACTTTGCGGGAGCCAGAGAATGGAAAGACAACAATGAAAATTACATCACACCGGATATGGACTATGACGGGTATGAAAATCAGCCTATGGAGGCTTCGGCGAGAGAGTTTTCAGAAACGGAGAGCTCCCGGCTGCTGTCGCTGACAGGTGCGGCAGACTCATAAAGAAAGCAAAGGTATGACACTGTGACCACAAAAACACCGAAAAAGCCATTTTTTGAGGTAAGAAAAACAGAGCAGGACAGTATTTTGTTTCACTCTCTTTTTCATAGAGATGATGCAGGCGGGCTTCAATATGAAAAAGCATCCAGATTTGCAGATTTAAAGGAGAACGCTATCATTTCAGCTTTTGATAAACTTTTGGATGAAATATATGATTTGTGAGGTAGAAACATGCCTGATATTTTGATAGAGGAAAAGGGAAAGTATGGCATCGACTGTAGAAATGCAATATGGGCAAGCAACGAAAATCATAAAATATATGAGAAAGCTTGAAATGATGAAGAAAGTAATTATTCTGGGCAGCCCGGGCGCCGGTAAAAGCACATTTGCCCGTAAATTAAGGAATAAGACGGGTCTGCCGCTCTATTATCTCGACATGATATGGCATCGGCCGGATAAGACAAATATTACTCAGGAAGAATTTGATGCCAGACTTACAGACATTTTGAAAATGGATGAATGGATCATTGACGGCAATTATGGGAGAACACTGGAAATGAGGCTGAAAGTCTGCGATACAGTGTTTCTGCTGGATTATCCGCTGGAAGTATGTCTGGCCGGGATCAGGAAACGTGTTGGTCAAAAGCGCGAAGATATGCCGTGGGTAGAAGAAGAACTGGATGAGGAATTCCATCAATGGATACTGGATTTTCCAAATGATCAGCTGCCTCGGATCTATCAGCTTCTGGAACAATATGAGGATGGACGGCAGGTCTGTATCCTGCATTCCAGGGCGGAGGCGGATGATTTTCTTATGTCATAGGAAATTTCGTCCTGTGACATGATGTTGGGGTCAAAAGATGCCCGATGGATTGTTTCGTGCTTTGCGTCTTCGCTCCGCTGTGGTCGGTGCTGAGCGCCAGTGACGCGCGTTTAGCGCTGGTTCTGAGTGCCAGCGGCACTCGTTTAGAACCAACCGAAACAGAGTGGAGAGCGCAGCTTGCAGAAAGGAAACAGCTGCTTCCGGGAGATAACATGGAAGAACTGCTGAGAACAGGAAAAGTACGGAAGGATAAACGCAGGAGGTATTGACTATGACGCTTGAAACAGAGAGATTGAAATGCTTCGGCATGCCTTTGGGGGAGAGAACGTCACAATCCGTCTTGACTGGAAATGCGGCCTGCTGTAAAATAATATGATATTTTTGCTCATACATGCCGTGCCGCAAAAGTATGACCGGACGGACTGGTCTGTCCGCGGCCTTGGCTTCGCGGCAGGGCTTTCAAGGCAGGAAAGGAGGCAGACATAATGCTGAAACGCAGTCTCAGAGATAATTTTGAAATCTGTGTGGAGGGGAAAGAGCGGTGGTATCCGATGACCGTGCCGGGTTCCGCCATGGATACGTTTTACCGGGAAAATATTCTTCCGGATCCTTACGAGGGGCTGAATGAATATCAGGTCCGGGAATTTTTCCGCAATGATTTCCGCGTGCGGGGAACGTTTACTCTCACGCCGGAAGAGTACGATCAGGAGAATCTCCTGCTGACTTTTCATGGCGTCGACACGGCCGCTCAGATTTTTTTAAACGGGGAGTGTCTTGGCCATACCGAAAATATGCACCGCAGGTATACGTATTCCATCCGCTCCATGGCAAAGAGCGGGGAGAATCAGCTGGAGATCGTGCTGCGTTCCCCGATCCGGTATATTGAATCCGCGGAATCGGAGGCGGGACGGAAAATCCATATGGTAAATACCGGCACGATGCCGGGATCACAGTACATCCGCAAGCCGCACTGCATGTTCGGCTGGGACTGGGGTCCGCAGCTCCCGGATGCCGGGATTTTCCGGGAAATCGAGCTGTGCGCCTACAGCCGGGCGAGGCTTGGCGAGACGCTGATCCGGCAGCAGCACGGGTATGGGTACGCTGTGCTGGATTTAGAGACGGAGATAATTGTGGGAGATGGAGCCAGGGAGATTTGTATAAATGGGTCCCTGGAAAATATGCGCGCAGGATATGCGGATATGCCAGGAAAAACAAATGCGGATCAGACTGCCGGGGAAGTGTATACAGCACAGACAGCTAAAGGAGAGAATGCGGGGAATACTGCCAGAGAAGCGCGGGCAAAATCGTCTGCAAACGGAAATGGGGCAGGAACGGCGGACGGGAAAAACTCCTCCGGATTTACGGTTCGGTACGAGGTGCTTGCCCCCGACGGGAAAAGGATCTATGAGGGACTTGACACGCAGATCAGCATAGAAAATCCGCAGCTCTGGTGGCCGAACGGATACGGGAAGCATCCGCTCTATACGGTAAAGATTTCTGTCTGGGAGAAAAACCGCCGGCTTGACGAGAAGGTCTGCCGGATCGGACTCCGGACACTGACGGTGTCCCGTGATAAGGACGAGTGGGGAGAGGAGTTCGCGATCCAGGTAAACGGAGTAAAGATCTTTGCCAGGGGAGCCAATTATGTTCCGGACGACTGCTTTTATGCCAGGATCACGGAGGACGTGCTGCGCAGGGATGTGGAGGCGGCCGTCTTTGCCAACTTTAACTGCCTGCGCGTCTGGGGAGGAGGCTTCTATCCTTCCGACGCGTTTTACAATCTCTGCGATGAGAACGGTATTCTGGTGTGGCAGGATCTGATGTTTGCGTGCAATATTTACGATCTGACGGAGTCTTTCGCGGAGAATATCGTGGAGGAAGCAAAAGACAATCTGCTGCGCTTCCGGAATCATGCGTGCCTGGCGCTGATCTGCGGCAACAATGAGATGGAGACCGCCTGGGTGGACTGGGAGGCCGTGCGGGGGCACGCGCCGTCGCTTAAGCGGGATTATCTGATCCAGTTTGAATATCTTCTTTCCAATGCGGTGCGGAAATATGCGCCGGATACGTTTTACTGGCCGTCGTCGCCGTCGTCAGGAGGAAGTTTTGACTGCCCCGGCGATGAGAACCGCGGCGACTCCCATTACTGGGATGTCTGGCACGGACAGAAACCGTTCTCGGAATATCAGAATCATTACTTCCGGTTCTGCTCCGAATTTGGATTTCAGTCGCTGCCGTCGGTCAAGACGATCGCAACCTTTGCAGAGCCGGCCGACCGGAATCTGTTCTCGGAGGTGATGGAGAGCCATCAGAAGAATCCGGAGGCGAACGGGAAGATTCTGTATTACATTTCCGGGATGTTCCGCTATCCGAAAGATCTGGAAGGCCTTGCCTTTTTAAGTCAGATTCTTCAGGGATATGCGGTGAAGACGGCGACCGACCACTGGCGGAGGAACCGCGGACGCTGCATGGGCAGCATCTACTGGCAGTTCAACGATAACTGGCCGGTGGCTTCCTGGTCGGGGATGGATTACTATGGAAGATATAAGGCGCTGCATTATATGGCGAGGCGTTTTGAAGCCCCGGTGGCCGGAAGTATAAAAAAGAACGGTGCGCTCATGGAATTCTGGATCTCCAACGAGACGAAATCCCCGGTATCCGTACAGGTCAGGATGACGCTGAAAACGCTGGATTTTGAAGTGATCGATGAGATGACCACGAGCCGGGAGGTGCATGAGCTGTCAGCTGTGTGCCTGCTGCAGAAAGATTACGGGGAATTTATAAAAGGACGTGAGAATAAAGTTTTCCTGTGTGTGGAATATACTTATCTGGAAGACGGCATAGAGATGGTCAGACAGGAGACGGAGACGTTTGTTCCGATCAAATATCTCGCGCTGAAAGAGCCGAATCTGAAGCTGCTTCAGCTCTGGGACGGAAGTCTGGAACTCTCGGCAGATTCCTTTGTGCCGTGCTGTATGCTGGAGTGCGTCGTGGGAGACTGTATCTGGGAGGACAACGCGGTCGCGGTTGCCGGCAGCGAGCCGGTGTGGATCAAAGTTTACAAGGGCTCTTACGGCAGCGTCGCGAATATCCGGCTGTACGATGTGTATCATGCCTGTTTCTGACAGTGACAAACTGCCCGTTCGCGGCATCCGCTTTGCTTATATGGGGTGTCGTTCCCTGCGCAGGGCCGGTCCGGCAGGCGAATCTGTCCTCCGGTTCTGCACGGGATCGGGCTTTTATTAAAAAAAATTATAAAAGAGCGGTTGATTTCAAAGCCAAAATGTACTAACCTATTAGCTGTAATTTGGAAATAAATTTTCATGCTGGTGCCGGCATGGATAAAAGCAGTGCAATATAAAGGAGATTCTAATGATTCAAAAAAATAAAAAGATTGCGGAAACGGAAACTGAGGTTGTAAAGGAAGAAAAGGCCGCGGCTGCGAAAACAGCAAAGCCCAAAACGGTGAGAACGAAGCGGGCGGCGAAGACTGAGGAAGCAAAGGATAAAACGGCCGCGGAAGAGTCCGAAAAGGCTCCGAAAAAGACAAGAACCGCGAGAACGTCAAAACCGAAGGCGGCAAAGGCGGATTCGGAGAAAACCGAAAAAGCGGCAAAGACAAAGAGCACGCGGGCCGCGAAGACGGAAAAAGCCGCCGCGGAGGATACAGGCAAAAAGACAAGGACAAGAAGAAAAACTGCGGAGGTTCCGCAGGCTTCGGAGGAGACGGCGCAGGAACTTGCAGCTGTAAACGAGGAAGTGCAGAAGGCAGTTTCAGAGGCTGCCGCGCCGCAGGAAGAAGCCGTAAAGGAGATGGAAGCGGAAGCCGCCGCGCCGCAGGAGGAAGCGAAAGTTGCCGCGCCGCAGGAGAAAGCCGTAAAAGAGGCAGAAGCGGAAGCTGCTGCGCCGCAGGAGGAAGCCGCGAAAGAAGCGGAAGCGGAAGCTGCCGAGCCGCAGGAGGAAGCCGCGAAGGAAGCAGAAGCGGAAGCTGCCGAGCCGCAGGAAGAAGCCGTAAAGGAAACGGAAGCGGAAGCTGCCGAGCCGCAGGAAGAAGCCGTAAAGGAAACGGAAGCGGAAGCTGCCGCGTCGCAGGAAGAAGCCGCAAAGGAGACGGAAGTGGAAGCTGCTGCGCCGCAGGAGGAAGCCGCGAAAGAAGCAGAAGTGGAAACTGCAGAGCCGGAATTTATGGAAGAGCAGGCAGCGCCCGAACCGGCAGCCGACGTGTTCATGACGCCGCGCCGGAGCGTCGTCTTTATCGGCTCGGAGTGCTATCCGTTTGTCAAGACGGGCGGTCTGGGAGACGTTATGTACGCGCTTCCCAAGGAATTGGTGAAGCAGAACTGCGATGTGAAGGTTATTCTCCCGCGCTATAAGTGCATCCCGTGGGAATACCAGGAGAAGATGGTCTACCGGGGCGCTTTCGAGATGGATCTGTGCGCGGACGGAAAATCCTACTATGTAGGTATCATGGAATACGTGTGGGACGGCGTCGTCTATGATTTTATCGACAATGAAGAGTTTTTCAGCGCTGGGAATCCGTACACGAACCTTGTCGACGACATTCCGAAATACTGCTATTTCGCGAAGGCGGCGCTCTCCGCTCTGCTTTACATGGACTGGATCCCGAACATCATCCACTGCCATGACTGGCAGGCCGCGCTGGTTCCGATCTATCTGAGGACTCTGTTCGAGAACACGAAGCTGACGTCCGCGAAGACGATCCTCACGATCCACAACCTGCGGTTCCAGGGAGTCTACAACATCCCGACGATCCGCTACTGGTCCGGACTGCCGGATTACGTGTTCAATAAGGATGCGCTCAAGACAGGCTATGAGGACGCGAACATGATGAAGGGCGGACTGACCTACTCGAACATCATCACGACGGTCAGCGGAACCTATGCCGGGGAGATCCAGACGCCGTATTACGGAGAAGGACTGGACGCACATCTGCGTTATCATTCCGGAAAGCTGCGGGGGATCGTCAACGGAATCGACTGCGATATCTGGAATACCTGGACGGATCCGAGGCTGTATGTAAACTATGATATCACGAACGTCCTTGAGAGGAAGCGCGAGAACAAGCGATGCCTGCAGGAGGAACTTGGCCTTGTGCAGGATGACCATAAGTTTGTGATCGGCCTGATCTCAAGACTCACAAACCAGAAGGGACTGGATCTGCTCAACGCGATCATTCCCGCGGTCATGGATGAGCACACGCAGCTTGTCGTGCTTGGCACCGGGGACTCGGTTTATGAGGAATCTTTCCGGTATTACGAAAACGCGTACCGCGGAAATGTCTGCTCGAATATCATGTACGATGAGACGCGGGCGCACAGGATCTACGCGGGCGCGGATGCCCTGCTGGTTCCCTCACAGTTTGAGCCCTGCGGCCTGACGCAGCTGATCGCCATGCATTACGGCACGGTGCCGATCGTCCGCGAGACCGGAGGACTGAAGGATACCGTGGAGCCGTACAATGTGTACGCCAACACCGGAAACGGCTTTACATTCGATAATTATGACGCGGGACTGCTGCTGGATGCGATAAACCGCGCGAAGACGCTGTTCTTCACAAACCGCTGGTGCTGGGACGAGATGGTTCAGAGAGATATGGATAAAGACGTCTCCTGGGAGCGTTCGGCAAGGCAGTATAAAGATCTGTATCTGGAGCTGACCTGGTAGACGGCGGAAACTCTTCTGCGGGCCATGGGCGGAGGAGGCGCTTTGCGGCAGGAGGCTGTCTGATAAACCGGCAGTAAGATTACTGAAAGCGCGAATGCGGAAAGGAGCGGATCGGATGAGAATTGGAACGGGATATGACGTGCACCGCCTTGCGGAGGGGAGAAAGCTGATCCTCGGCGGCGTGGAGATACCATATGAAAAAGGTCTTCTGGGCCATTCGGACGCGGATGTGCTTCTGCACGCGGTCATGGACGCGCTGCTCGGCGCCGCCGCTCTTGGCGATATCGGAAGGCATTTTCCCGATTCGGATCCGAAGTACAAAGGGATCTCGAGCCTTCTGCTGCTGAAGCATGTCGGCGCGCTGCTGGAGGAAAACTGTTTTGTGATCGAGAATATCGACGCGACGGTGATCGCTCAGAAGCCGAAACTGAAAGATCATATGGATCAGATGAAGCGCAATATCGCGGAGACGCTTGGAATCAGTGAGGACCGTGTCAACGTCAAGGCGACGACGGAGGAAGGACTTGGATTTACCGGAAGCGGGGAGGGCATCTCGGCGCAGGCCGTCTGCCTTCTCCAGCCTCTGCTGGACATTGTGGCGGACGACCGGATGCGGCCGGGAAGCGGAAACTGTGCCGGCTGTTCCGGATGCCCGATGCAGAGCAGATAAATCCGTGACATCATGGAGGCAAAAGCTTGAAATTTCGCAGACTGGAACAGTGGGAACACAGCAGGACAAAAGCGCTTTATGAGACGGTATTCCCGGAGGACCGGGGAGCGTTTGCCGATTATTATTACCGCTGGAAAACAAAGGATAACATAATCTATGCGGCGGAGGATGAGGACGGGATCCACGCCATGGTACATCTGAACCCGTTTGAGGTCAGCGTGTATGGGAGCGTGCGGACGCTGCACTATATCGTGGCGGTCGCGACCGAAAAAGAATACCGCCATCGGGGACTGATGAGAAATCTTCTGAACCTGTCGATGCGCGCTCTGGAGGAGAACGGCGAGCCGTTTACGTTCCTGATGCCGGCTTCTGAAGCGATCTATCTGCCGTTCGGGTTCCGGTTCGCGGGCAGGCAGAGGCAGGGGACATTGCGGGCGGCGGAATCTTCCTGGGTTCGGCAGAGGCAGGGGATGCTGCGGACGGTGGAATCTTCCAGGGTTCGGCAGAGGCAGGGGACATCGCGGGTGGTGGAATCTTCCGAGGTTCGACAGAGGCAGGGGACATTGCAGACGGCGGAATCTTCCGGGAATCGGAGAGAAACCCTGGAATGCCGTCCGGTCCGCCCCGAGGAGTACCAGGCGCTGGCGGATATGGTGAATGAGACGCTGGCGGGACAGGCCGATATTTTTATCTGGCGGGATTCCTTTTATTATGAGCGGCTGGTTCAGGAGCAGCGCTGCCAGAACGGGGATGTTATGGTAGTTTTCGCGGACAAAAAGCCCGTCGGAACGTTCTGTACCTCGAAAGAGGAACCGGAAGGCGGCGGGGAGACTGCGGAGCGGCCGGAAGCGTGTCCCTTTGAGATTCGCGAGGTGATTGCCGCCGAAGGCTTTCAGGATCCGGTATTTGAGGCTTTGCGCGGATTTGCCGGCCGCAGCGGGGACTGCCGGGTGTACGGCAGCCCGGATAATCTGGAGCTTGCGGCGGCGGAGGAAGTTCCGCTCCTGATGATGAAAAATCTGTCCCCGGCTCCGGCGCATTCTCCGGAACCGGTCATTTTTATCAATGAAGTTGTGTGAGCGGACGCCGCGGCTTTGTGCGGGACGCGCGGAAAACAGCGGGACTTCATTTCATCCGCGCGGCAGTGAGACGGACATGGGAATCTGCCGGTCAGATAAGACGGAGGCTGCGGATTATCCCGCGTAGGAGCAGCTCTCCCGCTCGATCAGACGGCAGGGCAGTTCCACCCGGACGTTTTCTCTGTGGCCGCGGCGGATCCGGTCGAGCAGCAGTGTGACCGCGTGATGCGCCATTTCACGTTTCGGGATATCGATCGTAGTCAGACTGGGAGACGACTGCTGCGCCTCCCGGATGTTGTCGATCGATATGATGGAGGGAATATATTTCTTGTTCCGGTGTTTCTTCAGGCAGTCGAGGACGCCGAGCGCGGTCGCGTCGTTCGCGCAGAAAACAGCGGTGGGCAGAGGATCTTTCTGCAGCAGGATCTCTGTGATTTTCATGCCCTCCTGCCGGGTCTGGCTGGTCGGGTAAATATTGGAGTAATCGAGCGGAAGCCGGTGAGTGAGCAGCGACTGGTAATATCCGACATAGCGCGCCTCATAGGAGCAGTCTCCTATGTAGGCGATTTTTTTATGCCCGAGCGAGACCAGATAATCCATGGCGATGACGGCCGCGGACAGACCGCTGCATACGATTTCGTCATAATGGAAGCTTGTGGGATTGCGGTCGATCCCGACAAGACAGCGGTAGCGCCGCTTCAGAGGCGCGATCAGTTCTGAAGGACATTTTCCAAGCAGGATAAGGCCGTCCGCCGCGGTCTGGCCGGACGGGAACGGACTCAGAGTTCCCGCGGATTCCGTGATATCGGGCAGAGTCAGGAGCTTTCCCAGATGACAGCCGTTTCGCAGGAGCTCTTCCCGCAGAGCGGCATGGAGTTCCTCAAAAAACGGATCGACGTCGAGCGTCTGGAAGCGTGTGAGGAAAATATCGGCGACCAGCGGCCGGTCGGCCTGACGATTTTTCCCCAGTTTCAGTTCACGTGCGGCCTGATCCGGCAGATAGCCCAGTTCCTGCGCACATTTCCAGATACGCTCCTGGAGCGCGGGGTCAGAGCAGCGGTATTCCGGGCGGTTCAGTACGCGCGAGACTGTGGAGACGGACGCGCCGCTCATCTGCGCAATTTCTTTCAGAGACATAAAATACCTCCCATCTATTTGATAACGTTTGCAGAAATATATAAATTAATATAGTATAATGCGCGGATAAAAGCAAGAAAATAAATAAAAATAGGTGAGAAAACGTTGTCATTTTTTGACTTGTAGATGCTTCCGATTTTCTTTATCATAAATAACAGAGTTCCGCCGGGACATATCCGGCGGCGGTCAGAAAGAGGTAGTGTCGAGTAATCTATGAAAATCTGAAGTCAGAAAAAAGGCTCTGCAGAACCCTGAAAACTGCAGATATCATTTGGCAAACAGAAAGAATGGGAGGATCTCAGAATGAGAAAAATAACAAAGCAGATCGGAATCATGACAATGGCGGCGCTGGCGCTGACAGGACTTTCCGGATGCGGAAAAAAGGAAGAGGCAAAGGAAGTAAATATCGGTTATTTTAATAATGTGACCCATGCGCAGGCGCTGTATATGAAGGCGGAGGGAACACTCGCGGAGGCGCTCGGGGATGATGTCTCCGTTACGTGGACGGCGTTCAACGCGGGACCGGCTGAGGTCGAGGCCCTGTTTTCCGGGGATATCGATATCGGATATATCGGACCGGTGCCGGCGATCACGGCGAATGTGAGATCGGACGGAGATGTATCAATTCTCTCGGGCGCGACGCTGGCGGGCGCGGAACTTCTGCGTGCGGCGGGCAGCGACATTGAGGAGGTTGCGGATCTGGACGGAAAGACCGTGGCGATTCCGCAGATCGGAAATACGCAGCATCTCTGTCTGCTGAAGCTTCTGGAGGACAACGGCCTGTCGACGACCGAAGAAGGCGGAACGGTCAATGTGGCCGCGGTGGACAACGCGGACGTGCGGAACATGATGGATCAGGGAAATATCGACGCGGCGCTGGTGCCGGAGCCATGGGGGTCCACGCTGGAAGAAAGCGGGGCGGAGATCGTCCTTGACTATGACGAAGTATACCGCGGCGGGGATTATCCGGTGGCCGTCGTGGTCGTGCGGAATGACTTCCTGAAAGATAATCCGGAGCTGGTTAAAAAATTCCTGAAGGCGCACGAGGAGACCACCGGTTATATCAGCGAAAACAGCGGCGAGGCGGCGAAGATCGTCAACGAGGAAATCAACGCGGCGACCGGAAAGAGCCTGGACGGCGCGATTCTGGAGAGCGCGTTTGCGAAGATTCAGATTTCCACCGAGGTGAGCCGCGAGGCAATGGAAGACTTCGAGAAGATCTCGCTGGAGCAGGGCTTTATCCAGAAGGAAAGCCAGGATCTCTATGCGGAGATTTCCTGAGGGGAAAACGGGAGGATACTATGTCACTGGTTTTAAAAAATGTAAGCAAGCAGTTTGACGACGCCAGTCAGTCAACGCTGAACCATATTGATCTGGAGATTCATGACGGGGAATTTCTCTGCATCGTCGGAAAGAGCGGGTGCGGAAAAAGCACGCTGCTGAATCTCGTGGCCGGGTTGGATCAGCCGACGGAAGGGGAGATTCTTCTGAACGGCCGGAAAGTGACCGGGCCGGGGGCAGACCGGGTGGTCATGTTTCAGGAGCACGCGCTGTTTCCGTGGAGGAACGTGATCGAGAATGTCAAATTCGGCATGGA
>CANRGB010000107.1 GCA_947630005.1 uncultured Lachnospiraceae bacterium | reverse complement strand
CGTTCTATGTGGCGCTGTTCTCAGACGAGAATTTAACCGAGCGTGTGAAGGGCCCGGTGCCGGTGGAGTTTGTGGGGTCGTCAAGCCAGACGGTCCTCTTCACGGAGCTGGAGCTGGGGAAGACGTACTATGTAAGCGAAACGGACGGGTATGGGAACCCCGTCAGCAGCGGCGTTACGCCGGACGGGGCGGAGTACACGGCGGTCTTTGCGGACGGGAACCAGGCGGAGCTGACCGCGGAGGCCCCGGAGGGAGCGGTAGAGTTTGAGAACGTGTTCCCGGACACGCCGCCGGAGTACTATGTGGAAGGCGTGCTTACCATCACAAAGCGGGTGCTGCGGAACGGGGAGCCGGCGGACTCAAGGGAGACGTTCTACGCGGGGATCTTTGAGGACGCGGACTACACAACGAGGTACGGGGATGTCATCGCGCTGCCGATGGACGGGAGCAGCGAGTACAGCATCGAGGTGCCGGTGTTCATCGGGGAGAACCCGGGGGACAGCAGAACGTACTATGTGACAGAGACAGACCAGGACGGCGTGCCGGTGGCGGGAGCCGCGGGATTCGCCTATGAGGTATCCATAGACAAAACAAGCGTGACACTGACCGGTTCGCATGACGCGGAGGAAGTGGTGATCACGAACGAGAGGCCGGAGGCGCAGGAAGGGGAGCTGACGGTAGTGAAGCACCTGCGGACGTTCTCCGGGGAGGACCTGGTGACGCCGGACGCGGTGTTCTATGTAGCGCTGTTTGCGGATGAGGAGCGGACGGAGCGGGTATCGGACGTGCGGGAGCTGCACTTCGTGAACGCCTCCGAGGAGAGCGTGACCTTTACGGGCCTGGAGCTTGGGAAACCCTACTACGTAAGTGAGACAGATAAGAACGGGAACCCTGTGGACAACGGGACCGTCGGGGAGGACGGCACGTACGGAGCGGTCTTCGCGGACGGGAACCAGGCAGAGCTGACCATAGAAACCCCGGAGGGCGTGGTTGAGTTTGAGAACGTGTTCTCGGACATCCCGCGGGAGTACTACGTGGAAGGGGAGATTACGATCACGAAGCGTGTATTCCGGAACGGAGCCCTGGCGGGCACGAGCGGGACATTTTATGCGGGGATCTTTGAGGACGCGGACCATACGGTGCGTTACGGGGATGTCATCACGCTGGCGATGAACGGGAGCAGCGAGATGAGCGTGACGGTGCCGGTAGTGATCGGGCAGGACCCAGGAGACAGCAAAACATACTATGTGACGGAGACGGACGCGGACGGGGTGCCGGTGGCGGGGAGCGCGAGCTTCGCGTACACGGTATCCATTGATAAGACGAGCGTGACACTGGACGGGGAGCATGACACGGAGACGGTGGTGATCACGAACTCGACGACGGAGGCTCCCGGGATCCCGAACGTGCCGAGCAGCCCGGAGACACCGGCGCAGGACAGCGTGCGGACCGGTGACGAGACGCCGGTAGGGCTGTACCTTGGGATCTTTGCGGGATCGGCCGCGGTGCTGCTGGGCCTGCTGATCTTCTTCGCGGGAAGGCGGAAGAGGACGCGGAACAGATAAAATAGCAGAGTTAAACAAAAACGGACGCCGCAAGGGGCAGGCCTGTCCCAGAGACACCTGTACCTGCGGCGTTATTGAATGCCTTAATGTGCAGAAAAGCCGGATACCTGACGCATTCAGCCAACGGCGGACAGAAGAAAATTTATACCGGGCGGACTGTGAAAAGGAAAGTCCAGCGAGAAACCGGAAAAGTTCCTGAAAAGGTTTAAGGGAGGTGGCATGATGAAATTCATAAGACATAAAGATGCCGCAGGGCGTTTGCCAGAGAAAGAAAACAGAAAAGGTTCTTTGCGGGGAATCCTGGGCTTGACGCTGCTGCTGACGCTCGGCGTGGTCCTTGCGGCAGGAGGACCGGGAACGCGTGCCAGCGCGATGCGGGACATTGACTCGTCAGAAATAAAGGAAGACTGCAGTCTCGTCACCGGGCAGGGTACAGGCATACAAAATACTCCGAGTGCGGGGAGCCCGCTGACTGCGGTGTACAGAGACAGCACGGTGTATGTCGAAGCATCCTATAGCGAAGAGGCGAAGCTCCCGGGCGATGCGGAGCTTAGAGCTTCTCTTGTAATGCCTGAGGACGATCCGGATGCGTATTCGCAAAAGATGGCGGCGGCTATGGCCGCAATGGGCCAGGATGATAAAACTGTTCCGACGAATGCGATTTACCATGTAGGCTTTTACGTCGGAGATCAGGAAGTGGAACCGGCGGCGCCGGTGAATGTGGCCGTTCAGATCCTGCAGGATGGGTTTTCGGCTGGCGAGCCCATAAAGGTGATCCATCTTGGGGAAAATGACGCAGAGGTCATCGCGGACACTTCGGCGGACGATGCAGGCCTCATATCCTTTACGACGGACGGGTTTTCCGATTTCGTGTTTATCCAGGGATTGGATGGTACGCTCGACACATCCAACACGTCCAATACGTCGGGTATGGAAGGCAACAGTATCGTCGGCACGGGCCGCAGTATCGCCGGCACGATCCGTCAGATAGCGGGATCCATCATGCCGAACGGGGGAGCCGGGACGTCTGGAAGCGGGAAGCCCATGACAATTGGTAACGAGATTGGCGATGGAGAACCCACGGACGAGACTGGCGGCGGGGAACCTATGGCAATTGATAATAACGAGCCTTTTAATTTGAACGATCTTAGCGAGGGAGATGTTACTCTTACTTTCCAGTACTGGGATGATGAGAGCGGCACATGGCAGAGTATTCCGAAAGAAGAAGTTCCGGGAGAAGAAGGAAAGAATATTTTTGAATACTATAACTACGATAAATCGGACATCAGCATTATCTTTCGGTTTAATAAAGAATTTACGAAGGAAGAGCTTACAGAATCCGGCGGAATGTTCATCTATAAACTCCCACCGTACCTGACGGGTTTCAGTGCGGGCGAGGACAATAAGTTGTATGACCAGAATGGTGATGAGGCAGGTACTGTGGAAGTAGGCGAGGATGGCATAGTTACCATCCGGTTAAACGACGAATTTTTAGATAAGAACAACACAGCTAAAAGTCTGCGTTTCACTCTGTCGGGACATGTGGACCTGGAAAAAGCAAATGAAGAGAACAAGGGTACGGGGAATTATCCCGGTTTCGATTTGCATTTCCCCGAAGACCAGGACGAAGCACATTCGTGGTATGGCAGGCTGGAGTTGACGAAAGAATGTGTATCATCTGCGCCGTGGAGAGATAAAGAAACCGACGCGTGGTATGTGGATTACAGACTTACCGTGACCGCGCTGGATTATAGCATGCCAGACGTTCGCGTGGAAGACGTATTCAATTTGTCTAGCGATGCAAGGCTGGAGGGCCTGATTAAGGATTATGTCTTGTATGCGGTGAAAGAAAATCCCGAGAAGAATCCCGAGGAGTCGGAGTATAAACAAGTAGACAAAGAGGAGAAAGAGGAGCCTAATTCCGTATATCAGACCAGGGGTGAGGATAATGTCCCTCATCTCAACTGGTACCTTGGTAATATGACTAAGGAAGAGAGCCGCACACTGTACTATCGCGTCGAACTGGATCAGAACAAGATGGAGACGACCGATTTTACCAGTGGTACGAATCTGTCCAACAATGCGGAAGTCTTCTCTGGGAAAAAACGGAAGGACAGCGCGGATGAGGATTTACCGGTCAAGATGGATGTGGGCTTATGGAAGGGATCAGAAGTCGAAAGTGGCCAAATCAAGTTTGAACCGGACAAAGAGGGGGGCGGTTGGGTCGCTTATACAGTCTGGGTCCAGAACAATTCGAAATATCCGATAGAGGTGAAGCTCTACGACTCCGTGAACGATCCCAATGCCACTACTAAGGTGTGTGATTATTGTAAAGACAAGGGCAAGGGCAAGGGCCTGACGTATGATCAAGATAGCTTTGTATTTGATCCGCAAGAAACCAAAGCGGGCACGGATCTATCCAAAGAAAACAAAGAAAATATCCTTGAGTTTACAGTGGAGGGCAAAGATGACGCTCCGTATACCAGCTTCACCGCGCATATCGGATGGCTAGAACCTGGTGAAAAGGTTACCGTTACGTACAAGATCCATGTGGATGCTGCGGCGTTGGCGGAAGGAGAAGTGCATGTGCATAACGGTGTCATTGCGCTCTTTGAGCAACAACAAGCAGAAAATGGAACTTATCGGGATCATCTGCAGCGATTCCAGGGAGAAAATACGATCGATCAAAAACAATGGGCCGCAAAGAATTACGGCAACAAAGTCGACGAGCCGAAGGAAATCGAAATTCCTGAGAATGATAAGGTTTACGATGCCACCACCATTGGATCAGTGACTAAAATCACAGATCACGAGCGCTCTTTCCACCTTAGTGAAGATAGCTTTATGTACACTGTAACGGTAAACGGAAATAACGTCTGGGATGTATCTTCTGCCACGATGGGTGATCATCTTTCCAATGGTTTGCACTATAGCGGCTATGTCAAGGTTGAGGCGAAGAAGAAGGGAAGCGACGAAGTACTTGAGACCGTCTGGGTGAAGGTGGATCAGCTGAAAGAGTTCAAGTTCACGGGGCAGCAAATCGGATTCGGAAACTACGGTGAGGGAACGTCTTATGTGCTGACATATTATACAACCATTGATGAAAGCAACAAGAACTCCCAAATTGTTCTGGAAAATGATTTCACCATGACAGGCGAGATTGGTTCCGATGGCAAGATGGTCAATGTGAACGTGCAGGACAGAACTACTAATACGGCGACGACTTCGAACCACCTGGAGGTGAGGAAGGACGCCTGGTACTACGAACCTGGTGAGGATAATCTGGGCGCTTTCTACTGGGTCGTAAAGGTAGACGCAAGTTATATTCCGAAAGGCTTTGCGCTGAGGGACGTAGCAGGTGACAAGCAAAAACTTCAGGAGAACTCCCTGCTGGGCGTGTATACTGGCCCGGAAAAAGAATTTAGTGCGTCGTATCAGGATTGGAACAAGTTTGAGGAATCTGTGGAGACAGACGGATTCGAAGAGTACTCCAAGGAGGAGTATTCAAGTGATTATGATGAAGACGGGAATGGACTGACAGTTACATTCATCAAAGAGCATACGCAGAATCCGAGCAGCCCATGTGTGTACCTTTTCTTCAAGACCTACGTTACGGAGCGCCAGTCGGATCCTTACAAGAACTCAGTATACAGTAATGTTGACAACATATCCGAATCGGAAGTCAACCATCATGAGGATGACGCAACCAACTTTCTGTCCGACGTGGGAAGCGTGAATAAGGCAGGCATGCTGGCTTTTGACTGGGATGGCAGCGAGATCACGACGCTGGAGGGGAATAATTCTGGCACTTACAGTATCCCTACCACTGTTTTGACCGACAACAAGGTTCTGGCCGGACGATATGCTGCCTGGAGCGTCTCGGTAAATGAAACAGGTAACATGAAGGGTGACTATACCATCATCGATGATATACCGGAAGGCATGGAACTGTCTTTCGTGGCCATAGCAAATGTCAAGAATATCGGGAACCCTAATGTGACAGAATGCACCCCGCCCTGGCCGAGATGCTTATCCTCCGTTGAGGACGCTGGCGAGCCCGGTTTGAAGGTCGGAGGAGCATTTAATAACAGCAACAACTATACGGATGAGAATCCTAATAAAAATAATTGGAAAATGAAGGATAATTGGAAGCCGTGGGATAAGTCTAATTGGAGGTATTATCTCAACACGGATGACAAGACAGTCAGCTGGGGACTGCATATCGAGGATGGGGAGTGTAACGTTGGTGATGGTGAAACTCATCATGGTGATACTAGATATGCCTTCGAAGTGGATTACCTGGTGGTATGCCGTGTGACGGACGATGATGTTCTGCTGGGTGTAGAGAAAGACGGAGCGACGGAGAAGAGCTTTACAAATCGTGTGACAGTGTATAACGGCAGTAGTAAAGTCGACGAGGCGGAGGCCAACCAAAGCGTACCCTGCAAGCCGGTGGTGAAAAAAGATGGCGACCAAGTGGTGACGAATGGTCAGTACCAGCAGAGCATAAAATTTACGCTTAGTGTCAACGAATCCGCCACAATGGTCACGGGTGATGGCGTAGGCGACACCCTGACGCTGACGGATACAATGAGCCCGAACCTGAGCTTTGTGCAGAAATCTGTGGAGTTCTTCAGTAATAAGGAGTGTACGGAAAAATTAGAAGACTCCAAATTAGAGTGTAGGCCCATGGGGAATAATGTCGTTACCTTCATAATTCCGAACGGAAAAGCGGTATACATTCGGTATGAGTGTCTGATTAACGCCCCGGATGGAGTGGAGACATCTGCAGAGAATACCATCAATTTTGAAAATCGCCAGCCGCCGGACGGCCAGGACGGCACCTGGAATGAGACGGTCAGGTACGATGTCACCGCTAGTATCGAGGGCAGCAAAACGCTGCAGATCACGAAGCAGGACAGCTTGAACGGAGAGCTTCTACCCGGTGCGATGTTTGATGTCACTCTGCTAGGTACGACGGACGCGGAGGGCGCATTTACGGAGAGCGAAGGGAATCCTGAAAAATACACACTCACCACGAATCCGAGCGGTATCAGCAATGAGTTTATTCCTAAGGAGGGCGGGCTTTATGAGATCGTGGAGACCCAAGCGCCGGAGGGCTATGTTCCAGATCCTACGTTCAGATACTACTGGATCGGAGGGGGAAATCTAAAACCACCAGTCGTCGATGATGTACGGAAGAAAATAGAAGACTTTCCTAGTGACGCGGTGATCCAAGAGGAATACATTGGCACGATCAATATCATAATCACGAATGAGAGAGCCAAAATCACGGTGAAGAAGAAATTCGTAGATAATGACAGTGGGTATGAAATGGGTGGTGAAGGAACGTACACCTTTGGCCTGTTTACCAAAACTACGAATGGCGAATATGTAGAGGTAAACAGTGAAAACGGTGAACAGGTCGAAGGATACGTAAGGCAGACTCTGACGTATCCGGAAGATAAAGGCAGGGAACTGACGTTTTATGTGCCCTACTACAATACGGAGAATCCGGTTAAATACTACATTCTTGAGTTGGACGAAGATGGCAAGCCGATGGAGCAAGGTTCCAAGTCTTGGGTTCAGACGGATACATGGGGGAAAATGCAGTTTGAGCCGAGCTATAAATACGGGGATAATGCTACTGACGAAGGAGCGAGCAACAAGAATGCCGAGACAACCGTTACGGTGACGAATATCCTCTATGATGCCTATAGCCTTCCCGAAACCGGCGGGCCGGGCACGCTGGCCTATCTGGTGACCGGGCTTGCACTAGTTCTGGGCAGCGGACTTGTTTTGACCGCCAGAAAGCGTCGGCGTCAGACACAGTAACAGGATAGAAGCATTTTAACCCAGGATTAATTGCTGAGAGGGCCGGAGACAGAATCAATGTCTCCGGCCCTCTCAGCACATATCAAAGCAAAGGAAAAGAGATGGCGATGGAAGCTGTTGTTCAGACAGATCCGCCATGTCGTCTGTGGTTTGCCAGGTAGAATAGCTCCAGTTGCCTGTCCAAAATCCTCACGCCTGTGAAACGGGGGAGACCCACTGCAGGATCACGTCGGCGCTGCGTCCGACCAGCTCCGCGATGGTATCCATGGACATCCCCCTTCCCAAAAGCTTGACAGCCATTTCCCTGTCTTTCTGTTCGGTTACGCGTTCCGTTACCTGTTCGATCACCTGCTCAGTCACGCGCTCGGTTACCTGCTCGGTGTTAAGCTTCACAGCTTGATTCACAGCCTGGCTGACTCTTTCCTCGATCACATCCTTCATCAGATCTTCCAAAGCTTCACACATAAGATTCTCCCTCCTCAAATCGTCATACAGTCCGCGATTCGCGGATATGCTCACCTGCAGTACCGCATCGGCATTGTTCCGATCCCCGGGTGTCTTCAGGACTGAAGTCTCCTCCAGGAACTTTCTGACATCTTCCTTGTTCGCGCTGCCGGAAAGGATCCGCAGCGGGCTGTGGCTGTCCGCGGCAAATCACAGGAACAGGTCATCCGGATCTGAATCGTCCGTATCTAGGCCGTACTCTTTCAGAAGTGCTTCCTGAAATGCATTATCCTTCAGGGACCGTTTCAAGTCATCCATGCGGCCGTCATCCAGAAGACGATTATTTAAATCATTTATTTTCCGGAGACTTTCTGCGCGTCCTTTCGTGAGTCCTTTTCGGAGTCCCTCACGGAGACCCTCCGCACGCCCTTCCTCTCTGAGCGTTTTGTTGTGCAGTTTTTCGTTGTAAACAGTCAGGATCATATCGGTCACCTCCCCACGGTTTCTGCGCAGCACGTCTGCGAGTATATCATGTTCGATACAGTAGTCGATCGCCATGGCGACTGCCTGCGGAGCGCCAAACCCCGCTTTCTGGTAATTTCTTATCTGCTGGATGAAGGCGGAATAATCTGCCAGCGTCCTGCACTTTTTCATGATCTCTTCATTGTACCCTTTGTTGATATTCAGCACTACCGCGCGGCATTCCAGCGCGGCGTCTTCCCGATTCCCTTTTTCGAACAGGTCGGACAGCAGCAGCTCAGTACGTTCCGGGTATTTTCCCGTGCCGTTATAGAAGACAACGTAAAGCGGCAGGGGAAGGGATACCTTTGTGGAAGAGTAGATGTTCAGGTTATTCTGATCCACGTAGCCCTGGAGCAGCTGAGAGAAGTAGAACAGTCCGCGCAGGGGCATGTTTGGACAAATGCTGCTCTGGTGCTCGTAGAGACTGAGCCTGCCGTCGATCAGGAAGCTGACGTCGTTCTTCATGCCGAGATAGATAACGTCGTCCAGGGTCATGATGGTCAGCGCGTCGGGATCCGTGTAGTCTGTGCCGTTGACCGCGTTGTAGAGGGACAAAAGCTCGTTTTTCTCCCGGAAGAGGAAGCGGAAAAGATGGTCCTTGAACTTGCGGTTCAGGTGAGCGCGCCGCCATGGAAACAGCCGGTTCAGAACAGTTGTAAAGTCAGTTGCAGCCATTAAAAAGATCAATCCTCCTTATTATAACATAGAAATGTGAGAAGTTACAAGAGAAATCAGATGGGAATCTGCTTGAAAATAAAACCAGATAATAAAAGATTTACGGATAAGATTGATGACAATTAATATATGATTTGATTTATAGATTATATCATACGGAAAAAGAATTGTCCAGAGTTTTCTCCGCGCTTTGTGTTATGCGCTCTGCTGCGGGTCTTCACTCCGTTGCGGTTGGTTTTGAACGAGTGTCACTGGTACTCAGAACCGGCGCTGAACGTGTGCCGCTGGCGCGCGGCGCCCCGAAATCCTGTGAACAATAGAAGAAAATTTCGAAAATGTATTGACGCAGTGACAAAAAAATAATGCAAAATAAATATGCCAGATCCCTGAAAATCGTGTATGATAAGAATCAGATAAAAGAGGCAGCGCTATGGCGGGAGGCCGCAGTTTTATTACGGCGCCGCCTGGGGCGGCAATGAAAGAGCAGCTGAATGACAGAGGTATTATGCTTCAAAGTAAAGGCTGCTGCTGCAAGACAGTGAAAACGATAAACATACCGGCGTACCCTGCCGGGAAAGGAGATGTGAGATGTCTTTATTATCAGATTACGAGCAGCGGACTGCCTGGAAATACGAGCCGATCTGTGGATATTTTCATACAGCAGACAGTCTGCTGAACAAGATTAGTCCTGACGGAAATTATGTTCCGTTTCCCGGCAGTACTGTGGTGTTCAGGCCGGGAAACCAGTGTCTTCAGATAATACAGCTGATGCAGAAAATACTCTGGTACAAACTGGACGAAACCGGTATGCTGGCATCCGTTCTTCCTGCATCTACAATCCATATGACGCTGCATGACCTGATTTCACGGGGGATGTGCGCATCCGATTCGGCAGAAGACTACAGCCGTGAAGTTGAAGAAAGTATCAGCAGGGCTGCTGACATCATAAGCGTCATCAGAAAAGAATATGCCGGAAGAAAGATAGTCATGGTTTCAGACCGGATTGTCAACATGGTGTCCCAGTCGCTGGTACTGATGCTGCGGCCGCAGACAGAGCAGGATTATGAACTGCTGACGGAGCTGTACCATCGTTTTGACAGCATACAGAATCTCCCTTATCCTCTGACGCCGCATATTACTCTTGCGTATTTCCGGCCCGGTATGCTGGATGGAGACACACTCGGCGCGGCTGTAGATTTCGCACAGATCAACCCGGAAAACGCACCGGTTTTCGAGTTTTATCCCGAAGGGCTGACGGCGCAGAGTTTCCTTGATATGCAGACTTATAGGGATGTTCCGGTGAGGATCTGCTTCTGCTGTGACGGGGGTCTGAACCGCAGCGTGATGGCGGCAAATATTCTGAATCATCTGGCAAAGGAAAGAAATCTGCCCGTAGCCGGAGAAGCAAGATCCGCATATCCTGACACACAGGGCCGGCCGGTTTCGGATCAGGTCTGGAATACGCTGGAGAGTCACGGCATCGTTCCTGACAGGACATATTCATCCGCCCGGTATCTTGAAGACTATGAAGTATCCATGTTTACCTGTTTTGCGGAAATCTCGGACGGGGCAATAGAACGAATCTCGCGACTGAACCTTCCGGATGACAGAGTATACAGCGTGAGTCATTTCTTCTTTGGGGTTCGGGATCCGGAGTACGGCGAAATCACTTATGAGCAGGCTTTTAAAGAACTGTATGACAGGGCAGAGAAGTACCTGAACGCTTTTTACGAGACAAAAGGGCTGTTAAAAGAGAAAAGGTGAGATCTCTGAAATGAAGTGTACAAGTATGAGTTGTGTGAATATAGAACAGCTGACTGAGAAAAATCCGATCCTGGCGGATATCCGGCAGGGAAAGGAGATTGTCTGGATCAATCCGGATCTGACGGATTTTGAGACGGCCCGCCAGGAGGCGGAACTGACAATGGAGGATATCGAGGATGCGGAGCGCAGGCTGCAGCGCTTTGCCCCGTTTATCATGCGGTGTTTCCCGGAGACAAGAGACAGAAACGGCATCATTGAATCCGTCCTCACGCCAATTCCCGGGATGCAGAAGCTGATCAATGAGAAATATGGCAGCAGGCTTTCCGGCCGTCTGCTGTTAAAGCAGGACAGTCATCTTGCGATCGCGGGGTCTGTGAAAGCCCGCGGAGGTATCTATGAGGTATTGAAACACACGGAGGATCTGGCTTTGGAGCATGGAATCCTTACACCAGAGGATGACTATGCGAAGCTTGCGGACGAGGAAAACAGGGCCTTTTTCGGTAAATATACGATACAGGTCGGTTCGACCGGAAATCTCGGCATGAGTATCGGTATTATGAGCGCGGCGATCGGCTTTAAAGTGATCGTTCATATGTCTGCCGA
>CANRGB010000106.1 GCA_947630005.1 uncultured Lachnospiraceae bacterium | reverse complement strand
CAGTATCGTCCGGACCTCAAGGGAACCGTGACGACGAACGCTCCGGGCGCAACCGGAGACGGCATCGTGATGGCGCAGGCAGTGGGAGCTGATCTTGTTGACATCGAGCAGATTCAGCTTCATCCGACCGTAGAGCAGACGACGAGCATGCTGATCACGGAAGGCGTCCGCGGCGACGGCGCGATCCTTGTGAATCAGTCCGGCGAGCGCTTCATCAACGAGATGGAGACGCGCGACGTGGTATCCGCGGCGGAGCTTGAGCAGGAAGGCTGCTATGCGTATGTCATCTTTGACCAGCATCTGCGCGACAACCTGAAAGCGATTGAGAAATACGTGACGAACGGACTGACCGTGCAGGCAGACACTTACGCGGGACTTGCGGAGCAGATCAATGTCGATCCGGATACCTTTACCAAGACGATGGTCGCGTGGAATTCCGCAGTGGCAAATCAGAACGATGAGGCATTTGGAAGAGATACCGGTATGGAGAATCCGCTGAGCACGGCTCCGTACTATGCGATCAAGATCGCTCCCGGCATCCACCATACGATGGGCGGCGTGAAGATCAACACCAGCGCCGAGGTCATCAATACCGAAGGCAATCCAATTCCGGGTCTGTTCGCGGCAGGCGAGGTTACCGGCGGCGTGCACGGCGGCAACCGGATCGGCGGCAACGCTGTGGCGGATATCGTGGTGTTCGGCGGCATCGCGGCGGACAGCGCGGTCGCGTACTGCGGCGAGTGACTGGAAAAATAAAATACCGGAAAACGGTTCCGGCAGCAAGGCTTATGTGCAGCAGATAACAGGATACTTTATATACAATATTGACAGAAAAAAGAGGCCGCGCTCCCGGGAGACCAGGGGCGCGGCTTCGCATTACGTTTTATGCGCAGGCCCGTGTAAGGAAGCCAGCTGCTGACGCAGCATGCGGGCCGCGCGGGGTTCCTGCTTTATGCCGCTGAGATTGATTCTGTTCACCGGATTTTAGCCTCCCTTCTTTTTTGCCTCATGAAGACATGAATTTCTCCGAACATTTTTCATTATGACGGATTATACGTTATCTGAATCCACATATCGTCATCCGCCATCCGTCCCTGTGTCTTCTCGACGATCTGAAGAGGATCATACGTGTCCAGATTCAGATCACGCAGGATCTGTTTCAGATTCCCGCGTGTTTTCGGGAAACAGCGGTCCTCAAGAAACTGCTCAAAATCGTCCCAGTCAGGATTTTCTATCACGCCGAAGGCCCGGTGCAGAAGATCGTCGGTTTTATTTTGTATGGAAACTTTCAGATTAAGAAAATCCAGATCAATGATCGTGCATGGCTGATCTCGGAACATGTAGACCATGCGCATTGTGTAGTTGTTCTGCATGTTATTTCCCCCTTTGCAAACCTATGATTCCACATCAAAATATGATCTTGTAATCTCAATATATTCCCGGACATAACTGGAGAGATAGCTCCCCTTGCGGTAGGCGACAACGAAATCCGAGCTTGTCTTTGGTTCGCCGAAGCTGTAGCAGTCGATCGGTTTTGTGACGACGCGGTGACGCAGGTGCGATTCGAAAATAAAAGACACTCCGTATCCCAGGGCAACCAGCTCCATGAGGGCGGGCAGATTGCTGGTGTACATTACGTTTTCAAATTTGAGTCCGTGTTCATGAAAATAATCGTCGGTGATCTGACGGGTCCGCTGCTCCGGCATCATCTGCACCAGAAGCTCGGTTTTCAGCAGCGCGGGATCCAGCCTCGGATAGCGGCTGGCCGGATTGGGCTGGGAGAAGCGGCCGATGGGGTGGCCGGCGCAGGCGCAGATCAGCATTTCCTCCCCCCAGAGCGTCTCATACTCGATGAGCGGGTTCAGGTCGTTCGGCTTGCTGTAGAAGGCCACTTCCACCTGTCCGTCAAGAAGGCGCCGGTCGTTTTCATCGGAGCTGCCCTCGAAAACGTTGACTTTGACGTGCGGATGTTTCTGATGAAAGGTGGGAAGGGTATAGGGAAGCATGTAGGAACAGCGCATGTTGGAGAAGGCCACGTTCAGCACCCCGATGTCCCGCCGGATGATATCCGCCAGCTCCGCATCCAGATCATTTTTTATCTGCAGGATCTGCCGCGCCCGGTCTATGTAGCGTTCTCCGGCGTAGGTCGGCAGATACTTATGTCCTACTCTGCGGAAGAGCTTCAGTCCCAGGTCGTGCTCCAGCGAGCTGAGAAATTTGCTCAGTGTCGGCTGGCTGACATACAGGGATTCTGCCGCCTTTGTCAGATTCTGATGTTTTGCGATCGAAAGTATGTAGGTAAGTTCGCGAAAGTCCATAATTTCCTCCTTACTGTATAAGTCCAGTCTCAAAGCAGAGGATGATGGGCTGCCTGCAGACCAGGAAGACTCTGCTCTTGAGACGACCGAAGCGGAGCGCAGAACGCGGTAGCTGCAGAGCAACGAAGCAATCCGTGGACTTATATTCGTGGTGGCGCCCGCAATGCGGGCATTTTCCATAATTTTAGCATAATGCAGCAGGAATTTCAATGCATCATATACATAAATTTTATAAAAATCATTCTAAAAAAGAATAATTTTAAAATTGGGAGAAAGAGGGTATTTTTGGAGATATCATCGCCTGTTTTTGTAAGAATGTTATAAAAATGCGGTGTTTCACTTGTGCAAGATATCCATATATATAGCTTAAAATCATGAAAAAAATGAAAAATATGAATTTTATATATTTTTGGAGGTATGCTACGATACCAACATAGAAGGAATGGCGCCAGATTCCTGATAAAACTTCATAATCAAATTGCTGCGCATCTGAAAAGGGACACCGCAGCCGCATGACAGCATCGAGGGGCGTTTCTGCCGGGTACAACATGGAAAAGAGCAGGTGACAGAAAAATTTCCGGAGTTACTGAAAGCCCGTGTACTTTGTCTGCATTTGACGGTGTGTTCCAGGGATGCGAAAGGAGGACTGCAATGGTTACATTATATGATTCCGGTGTGTATCTTTTGAACGGCAGTACGCTGGTTCCCGAGGAGAACGCTCCGGCTGTTGTCAACGTCTCAAAAGAAGAAGCAAAGAAAGGCACAATTTCCTATGGAATTCTGCAGAATCACAATGTAAGCGGAGATCCGGAGAATCTGAAAATCAAATTTGACGCGATCACCAGCCATGATCTGACCTATGTAGGTATTATCCAGACTGCGCGCGCGTCAGGTCTCGATAAATTCCCGCTTCCCTACGTACTGACCTGCTGTCACAACAGTCTCTGCGCCGTGGGCGGTACGATCAATGAGGATGATCATGTGTTTGGACTTACCGCCTGCCGGAAATACGGCGGCATCTACCTTCCGCCTCACATGGGAGTTATTCATCAGTACATGCGCGAGGCTATGGCCGGCGGCGGAAAGATGATCCTCGGTTCCGATTCTCATACCCGTTATGGAGCACTCGGCACCATGGCAGTGGGAGAGGGCGGCGGCGAGCTGGTCAAGCAGATTCTGGAGCAGACCTGGGATACGGCTTATCCTGAGGTAATCGCTGTATATCTGGACGGAAAGCCAAATCCTGGCGTAGGACCGCAGGATATCGCGATCGCCATTGTCACCGCCGTGTTCAAGAACGGCTATGTGAAGAATAAGGTTATGGAGTTTGTGGGACCGGGCGTCTCTTCCATGAGCACCGATTACCGCAACGGCATCGATGTCATGACGACGGAGACGACCTGCCTTTCCTCGATCTGGCGGACCGATGAGGACACGAAAGACTACCTTGCCCGCCATGGCAGAGCAGATGATTTCAAACAGCTGGATCCTGCTGATGTGGCATATTATGACGGCTGTGTATATATCGATCTCTCCACGGTGCACAGCATGATCGCTCTGCCGTTCCATCCGTCCAACGGCTTCGAGATCCGTGAGCTGAACGAGAATATGGACGACATTCTTCACGCTGTGGAAGAAGATGCGAAGAAACTGATCAAACGTCCGGAGCTTCATCTGAATCTCTGGGAGAAGGTGCATGACGGCGCTTTGTATGCCGATCAGGGTACGATTGCGGGCTGTGCCGGCGGTACATATTCCAACATCATGGAGGCCGCGTATCTGCTGGATGGAAAGAGCACCGGAACCGGCGAGTTCGCTCTCGGCGTTTATCCGAGCAGCCAGGCTGTGATGCTTGACCTGGTGAGAAAGGGAGCGATTGAGAAACTGATCTCCGCCGGAGCCACGATCCGTACTGCTTTCTGCGGTCCGTGCTTCGGAGCAGGAGATACGCCGGCGCACGGCAGCCTTTCTGTCCGTCATACGACGCGCAACTTCCCGAACCGCGAGGGTTCCAAGCCAGGAAACGGACAGATCGCCAGCGTAGCTCTGATGGATGCCCGTTCTGTTGCCGCTACCGCCGCAAACGGAGGGCGCATCACCGCTGCGGATGAGCTTGGCTATGAATTTACATGTCCTGAGTACAATTATGATCCGACTGCCTATGAGCACAGAGTTTATCAGGGATTCGGCAAGGGCGACAGCGAGGAGCCGCTTGTCTGCGGACCGAATATCAAGGACTGGCCGGAGCTTCCGCCGCTCAATGAGCATATGCTGCTTCGCGTATGCGCTTACATTACCGATCCTGTGACCACAACGGATGAGCTGATCCCGTCCGGCGAGACAGGTTCCTTCCGTTCCAATCCTCTGGGACTGGCCGAGTTCACCTTGAGCCGCCGGGTACCGGAGTATGTGGGAAAGGCAAAAGCAGTCAAGGCGAATGAGGAAGCAAGAAAAGCAGGAAACTGCCCGGATGAGGTGGCGGAAGTTCTCGCCAGAGTCCGCGCGATTCCGGGATGTGAGAATGTCACCGATGAGACGGTGGATCTCTCCAGCACAATTTACGCCGTGAAGCCGGGCGACGGTTCCGCACGTGAGCAGGCCGCTTCCTGCCAGAGAGTGCTGCTTGGCGGCGCGAACATCGTAAAAGAGTACGCGACCAAGCGCTATCGTTCTAACCTGATCAACTGGGGCATGGTTCCCTTTGTCATCGACGAAGCGCCTGACTTTGAGGATGACGACTACATCTTCGTTCCCAATGTACGTGCTGCTCTGGATGGCGACATGAGCAATATTCCTGCCTATGTGATGGGAAAAGAAGTAAAGAAACTGACACTGTCCATCGCCGCTCTCACGGATGAAGAGAAAGAGATTATCCGCTGCGGTTCGCTTATCAATTATAATCGGAAGCTTAAAAATGCTCATTAAGAGGAGGTAACAATATGAAGATGAAAAAGCTGCTGGCGGGAGTTTTTGCCGCCGCACTTGCCGGCTCACTTCTGATGGGTTCCATCTGCAGCCTGGCCTCTGAGGATGATTCCGCTGCCGCAGGAGGGTCGATCGGAAGTGTGATCGGCTATCCGCCCAGAGAAGTGAACGGAATCATTCAGTGGGATGCGGGCGGCGGCACCGATTCCCTGATGCGCCCTCTGGCTGTCCTGGCACAGGATATCCTGGGCACCAACATCATCATTACAAACAAATCGGGAGAAACCGGCTCCGTCGCGACGCAGTACGTATATGATCAGGAAGCCGACGGAACGAACCTGCTGATGGGCGCCGAAAACCCCGCGCTGTACGATACACTGGGCATCTCGGAGCTGACCTATGATAATTTTGAGTGCGTGCTTCTGATCGGTGATGAGACGACGGGCGTTGTGGTGGGCAAGGATTCCCCCTACAACTCTCTGACCGAGATTGTGGACGCGGCGAAGGACGGCAAGGAAGTAACGCTGGCTACCACCGGTACGGGAGGACTTCCCTGGGAAGTCGCCGCAATGATCACCGGAATCACCGGGGCCGAGTTCACACAGGTCGAGTACAGCAGCGACGCTTCCGCGAAAGAAGCGGTCCTTGCAGGCGAGTGTGACTTCACCATCTCCAAAGTACAGATGGGTTATCAGGAATATAAATCCGGCGATTACAAGTGGCTCTGCATGCTGGCTGCCGAGCCGGTTGAGCTGATGAGCGATGTTCCGCTGATCACCGCCGAGTATCCGGAGTTCGAGGAATATCTGCCCTGGGGTCCCTTCTATGGAGTGTTCGTGAAAGAAGGAACCGACGCGCAGATCGTAAAGATACTGGCGAGTGCGTTCTCCGCGGCTTATCTGGATTCCAGCTACAGGACCATGCTCAGCTATTTCTATATCAATCCGCTGGGTTATACCGGCGAGGAAGCGAAGGAATATATCGATAACTGGAGAACCAACATGGCCGGTATTCTGGAGAAGGCCGGCGCAATCCAGTGAGTCTTGTAAAGGAAATTTTCATGCCTGGTCGGTGCTGTGCGTCACCGGCGCACAGCACCACTATATGGGGACTGGGCTTTTCAGTAAACGACCATGCCCGCGCTGCGGGCACACCATGAATAAAAGCCCACGGGTCGCTTCGTGCTTGCGCACTCCCGCGCCCCTACCCATATTCGCAAATCGTGCTGCTCACATTCGTTCGCATCACTGTTTTGCTCATACGGGTTAGCGTCTCTCATATAGAGCCAGCCTGGCAAGCAAGCTTGCCGTCTGCCCCTATATGGAGACTGGGCTTTCACAGTAAGGAGGTATACACTATGAATAACAAACCATGTCGTCTGCCCGTGACAATCATGCGGGGCGGCACCAGCAAGGGCGTATATCTGCTGGAGACCGACCTCCCTCAGGATCACGATGCCTGGGAACCGCTGCTTCTGCGTCTTATGGGCAGCCCGGACAAGAAACAGATTGACGGACTGGGCGGATCTCAGTCTGTCACCAGCAAGGTGGCAATCGTCAAGCGTTCTGAGAGAGAGGACGCGGATGTGGATTATACCTTTGCGCAGGTTTCTGTCGACAAGCCGCTGGTGAGCTACAAAGGCAACTGCGGAAATATCTCTTCCGGCGTAGGTCCTTTTGCGATTGAAAAGGGACTGGTGGAAGCAAAAGACGGTATGACTTCCGTGCGTATTTTCAACACGAACACCGGCAAGGTGATCATCGCGGATGTGCAGACGCCCGGCGGCGAGGTAGCTTACTCAGGCGACTTCTACATTGCGGGAGTCCCCGGCACAGCATCGCCTGTGAAACTGAAATTTGTGGAGCCGGCAGGTACGCTTGGAAACGGTCTGCTTCCTACCGGGAACGCGGTGGATACACTGGATGTGCCGGGCTTTGGCCCTGTTCAGGTATCGATTGTGGACGCGGCGAATCCTCTGGTGTTCGTCAAAGCGGCGGATCTGGGACTTACCGGACGCGAACTTCCGGATGAGCTGAACGCAAATCAGGAAAAACTTGATCTGCTGGAGGCAGTCAGAGGACTTGCGGCCGTGAAACTTGGACTGATCGAGGATTATACCCGCTCTGCATGGGATACGCCGGGCATCCCCAAGATGACTTTCGTCAGCGAAGCCGGAGATTACGTGACGGCGGACGGCAAAGAGATCAAAAAGGAAGAGATCGACCTGCTTTCCCGTATGATGTCGATGCAGAAAGCGCATCCCAGCTACGCGATGACCGGCGCGATGTGCACGGCTGCCGCGGCTGTGGTTCCCGGAAGTATTGTAAATCAGGTTCTTTCAAAGGGCGCGGATACTCAGTTCATCCGGATCGGACATCCGGGCGGAATACTGGAGTGCGGCGTGGATTACCGCGAGGACGGTTCCGTTCCTGCGATTGATGATACGTTCGGCTTCCGCACGGCGAATCTCCTTATGGAGGGTACTGCCACCGTAAGAATGTAAGATATACTATAAGGCAAAAGCTCTTCGGATCGCTTCGTGCGTTCAGCGTCGGAGCACTGAACTTTCACACTAAGGAGGAATTATTTTATGACGGAATTTTTATCTCCCTATATGCCCGTGATCTCCCTGATTGTTCTGGCGATCGTTGTGGCAATCGGTTTTATTAAGAAGGTAAACCTCGGATTCTTATCCCTGGGCGTTGCGTTTGTACTGGCAATGGTCGGCGGACTGAAAGCAAAAGACGTCACCGGCGGTTTCTCAAGCTCCATGTTCGTTACTCTGGTGGGCGTGACCTTCCTCTTCGGCATGGCTTCCCAGAACGGCACGCTTGATCTCTTTTCCAAGAAGATCGTGGCTCTGGTTGGAAAGAAGACGGTGCTCATCCCTATTCTGATGTTTGTGCTGTCAGCCTTTATCTCCGCCATCGGCCCCGGCCATATCGCGGCAGGTATCCTGATGACGACTTTCGCGATGTATCTGGCATTTGAGATGAAGATCAATCCGATGGTCACCGCGCTTTTCGCGAAGCTCGGCGCCAACGCCGGCTGCGCGTCCCCGCTGTCCCTGACGGGTATCCTGGCAAAAGAACTTTCCGAGCCTCTGGGCTACAGCGGTTTTGCGACACATCTGTTCCTGTCAACTCTGCTTTCCGGCTTTGTCTTCACGCTGGTGATTTACATTGCCTACAAGAGCTACAAGGTCAAGGCGGATAACCCGCTGAAACTGTCGGAAATTCCGAAATTCAACCGCAACCAGAAACTCACGGTAGCCGCTATCGTGATCATGGTCATCTGCTGTATCGGTTTCAAGTTTGACACAGGACTTTTCGCCTTTATCATGGCCTCCATCCTGATTCTTCTGGGAGCGGCCGATGAGAAAGCAGCCATCAAGGGCATTCCGTGGGGAACCCTGATCTTTATCTGCGGCGTAGGCTCCCTGGTAGGCGTCATTGATAAGCTTGGCGGCATCACGATGGTTTCCGAGTTCCTGCAGAGCTTCATGGGCGAGAAGACCGCGGTTCCGATTCTGGCGGCTACCTCCGGTATCCTTTCCTGGGTCAGCTCGACGACAGGCGTGGTTATGCCTGCACTGTACCCGGTTGCGGCTCAGGTATCGCAGCAGTTCGCAGGTGTCAACTATGTGGAGCTGATCTCAGCGATCACAGCGACATCCTTCGCGGCTGCCATCAGCCCGCTGTCCACCGGCGGCGCGATCATCATGTCCTCTTACTCCGCTGCCAAGGAAGCATCGAACGAGGAAATGAACTCTATGTTTAAGACTCTGTTTTTACTGTCCGTCGCGAATGTTGCCATCAATGTACTGCTGGCTGCGCTGGGCGTGTTCAATCTGGGCGGACTGTTCCAGTAGGATTACATGCAGGCTGCTTAGCACCGACAGGAGCGAGGATTGCAAAGCAGCGGAGCAATCCGCGGGCTTTCAAAACATAAAACAGGTTTCAATAACTCCTTTCTACAATATTACTGTACAGGGCGGTCGTCATGAAAATGGCGGCCGCTTTAAAAATTCTGTTGGCGTTATCGCAGGAACAATGGAACCGGCGAAGTCTTTAACGTTTCTTGTAAGGATATAACTTGCATCGTTTCTTTCTGCGACGGCATCAACAACAGCATCTTCAAAGTCCGGCATAGAGCGTATGAGGGCAGTATGGATATCCGTGCCCTGTACATCGGCAAAGGTAACGAGATGGGAGAGCTGTTCCAGAGTTTTCTTTGCTTTTGCGGCAGACTGGAAGGATTTGCGCAGCATATAAAAAATATCTGTTGCGGCGGAAGCGGAGATCAGGCACTCTGTATCTGCTTTCACAGCCTTACGCAGGGATTGGTAGGAATCTGCAAAGAATGGCTCTCTTTTCTGAATAATATCCAGAATTACATTTGTATCGATCATAATTTTCATTGTCTGGCCAGCCGCTCCTCTCTGATTACTTTCTCACTTAAGTCTTCATTTTGCGGCGCGATACCGATGAGACTGTCCAGTATGGCAAGCTTGTTTACGGAAGGGCTGGTCAGCCGGGCAATGTTTTTTCCGTTTTTTGTGATGAAAATATCCTGAGCAGCAGCAAGTTCCAGGTATTTGCCAAGGTTTGTTTTAAATTCAGTTGCAGTAATGACCATGTCAATACCTCCTTCCCCTTGTAGAGTATGTTCTATATATTTATATTATACATAAATCGTACGAAGAGGTCAATATAATCGTGTATTTAATGTCGTATGATTTAAGGAGTCTGTGCAATTTCAAACGGAATGCGGTTCTCATGTGAAAGTTCGGTTGAAGGCCAGGAGTATTTTTGATATACTCAGAGGAAAATCAGAAATTTGTGGAGGAATACGGATGGCGTTTCAGTTAAACAGCGTAGTTCCATGGGGAAGGAATCTTGCGGAGTACAGGCTTATGTTCGAGCTTAGCGATGAAGATATGAAAAAGAAGATTGCGGGATTTGGAGACGGACCTGCGAGTTTCAACTTAAAGAATTTTATGACGTGGAAATCAGGCAGACAAAATATGAATTCCAAAAAGGAGACAACAAGCTGCTGATCATACGCCATGCGCAGCCGGACGATTCAAAGCTGCGCCTGGATCAAGGTTTACAGCAATGATCAGGATTAAGAACAGAAGGATTAAGAATAGAAAAGAGATTTGGCGGGATGATCGGGATTTGATGGAGGAAATATGTACAAAGATATGACAGTACCATGTGAAAACGGGTTGATAAACATCCGGGCAGGAGCAATCATCATGAAGGATGGAAAGTTCCTGATGGCTGGCAATAAAGCAGGACCCGATTACTTATATTCTGTCGGCGGGCGGATAAAGTTTGGTGAAACCGCCGAGGAAGCCGTAGTTCGTGAAGTTTACGAAGAAACTGGCGTTCATATGGATATCGACAGACTTGGCTATGTTCACGAAAACTACTTTTACGGTGATGCCGCGTCTAATCTGGGGAAGTTGATATACGAAATCTCTTTCTTCTTTTTTATGAAAGTGCCTGATGACTTTGCGCCGGTATCCCGAAGCTTCACGGAAGATGGACATGAGGAATACCTGCGCTGGGTCGCGCCGGATGAGCCTGTAGAATACTATCCGCAGTTTTTCAGAACAGAGCTTATGCATCCGGCGGAAGAGGTCAAATATTTTTTGACAGATGAACGAAAAGAGCACTGTGTGTAGAGTAAATTTTCTTTTATTAAAGGATATACCTGAAGAGTGTCCGGAGGATTTTAAAGCCTGATGCTTTGTCAGCGGGTAACATGTACCCGGGAGGGAATGAATGTATAGTGAAGTGTATTCGAAAGGAAGATATTGTGAGAAGACAGGAAGAATATTTACAGGAATTAAAGCAATGGCTTCGAGATACGGAGGATGTCCCTCTGGAGGAAATGTCGGATTTTTTCGTAAAACGACTGGACGGCTATGAGGAACATATGTCTGTCTGGGAGAAATCCTATCGGCTGCTTGCGGAATCAGTGCCCGGCGGCTGCCGGAACATTCTGGATCTGGGGTGCGGCACCGGCCTGGAGCTGGATCAGATCTGGAAAAGGGATCCGGATGTGGAAGTGACGGGCGTGGATCTGTGCCGGGACATGCTGGACAAACTGCTGGAAAAACATCCGGACAAGCGTTTTACCGCGGTATGCCAGGATTATTTTCAATATGATCC
>CANRGB010000105.1 GCA_947630005.1 uncultured Lachnospiraceae bacterium | reverse complement strand
AGGAAGGAAAAAAGCAAGCCCCACCCCTCAAGATTGAGGGGCAGGGGGAGTTGAAGTGTCGAAGACACTTTTTTATTTCAAAGACCTGCGGAGGTGTCGGTATGTATGTTTGCATCAAAGACCAGATCCAGAATATGAACTTGGTGATCGGCTGTACGGTGGGATGCCCCTATTGCTATGCGCGGAACAACGTGCGGCGTTATCACATAACAGAGGACTTTTCAAAGCCGGAGTTTTTCCCCAATAAACTCCGGCTGATGGAAAAACAAAGGCCGCAGAATTTTCTGTTGACAGGTATGAGCGATCTTGCCGGCTGGGAACCTGAATGGCGGGAGCAGGTATTTGCGAAAATAGCGGAAAATCCCCAGCACCAGTTTTTGTTCCTGTCAAAACGGCCGGATCTGCTTGACATCGACACAGACCTTGAAAATGCCTGGTTTGGCGTGACGGTCACAAGGAAATCGGAATTGTGGAGAATCGACGCGCTCAGGAAAAATGTGCGGGCAAAGCATTATCATGTGACGTTTGAGCCGTTGTTTGACGATCCGGGCGAGGTGGATTTTCGTGGTATCGACTGGGTGGTCATCGGAACCATGACCGGAGCGCAGAGCAGAAAAGTTCGGACAGCGCCGGAATGGGTATATTCCCTGACGGAACAGGCGCATGCGCAGGGGATCCCTGTATTTTGGAAGGAAGATCTTGCCCCTGTCATGGATGGGAAGATTTCAGTACAGGAATTGCCCGACGCTTTCAATAGAGTTTTGGAGGAACAAAAGAAATGGCGCAGATCATAGAAAACAATATCCGGATCGCAGATGTGGAGACGAAAAATATCATGACGAAATCCAGCCTCCCGGTGGGCGGATACTCTGTCAATCCTTATGTGGGCTGTACCCACGCCTGCAAATATTGTTATGCCTCGTTTATGAAGCGGTTTACCGGGCATATGGAGGAATGGGGGACATTCCTTGACGTGAAGCACTGGCCGGAGATCAAAAATCCGAAGAAGTATGCCGGACAGCGGATAGTGATCGGCTCGGTGACGGATGGCTATAACCCACAGGAAGAGATATTCGGGGCGACCCGCAGATTGCTTGAACAGCTTCGCGGCAGCGGCGCGGATATTCTGATCTGCACAAAATCTGACCTTGTCCTGCGGGATATTGACCTTTTGAAAGAGCTGGGGCGGGTGACGGTGTCCTGGTCGATCAATACGCTGGACGAGGGCTTCAAGAATGATATGGATAACGCTGTCAGCATTGAACGGCGTCTTGCCGCCATGAAGCAGGTCTATGACGCCGGTATTCGTACCGTCTGCTTTGTGTCTCCCGTATTTCCGGGAATTACGGATTTTGAGGCAATCTTTGACGGGCTAAGGATCAGTGTGATCTGTTCTGGCTGGAAAACCTCAATCTTCGCGGCGGGTTCAAAAAGACCATCATGGATTATATCGCGGAAAAATATCCTTCGCTTTTCCCATTGTATCAGGAGATCTACGACCGGCATGACCGCAGTTATTTTGAAGCGCTGGAAAAGAAGGCGGAGGAAATGGCAAAGAAATATGACTGCCTGTTTGTAGACAATGAAATGCCATACGGACGTGTTCCGCAGGGACATCCCGTTATTGTAGATTACTTCTATCATGAGGAAATCCGGGGGTCTGAAAATACCGGGAAACGGAACACAAAAAAGGCGGTGAGGAAATGAGGCAGGCAGAGCGCCGGATATTTTTGATCCGTGTTCTCCTGCAGGAGAACCTGCAGTATCGGGATTTGCAGATTCCTGTCGATGAAACAGAACAGAAAACGCTGCTGCGTGCTTTGATGAATGTCCGTCCGCCACGTCCCATTGGAGAGAATTTTCATGTGGTACAGGACGAATATCTGCGGGAGGAAACCGTCCGTAAGGGTGTTATGGATATAGCTGATCTGACGCCTGTGGAGCCGGGCATCTACCTCTGGCAGGGCGACATCACTACTTTGAAATGCGGCGCTATTGTGAACGCTGCAAATTCCGGCATGACGGGTTGCTATGTTCCCTGCCACGGCTGCATTGACAACGCTATTCACACTTATGCCGGGGTGCAGCTTCGCCTTGCCTGCGCTGAAATCATGAAAAAGCAGGGGCATGAGGAACCGACCGGGCAGGCAAAGCTTACGCCCGGCTATAATCTGCCCTGCGATTATGTTCTGCATACGGTCGGCCCGATCATTTACGGCAGTGTGACCGGGAAAGACCGGGAACTGCTTGCCGCCTGCTATCGTTCTTGTCTGGAATTGGCGCAGCAAAACGGGATCGGGAGCGTGGCATTTTGCTGTATTTCTACGGGAGAATTTCATTTCCCGAATGACGAAGCTGCAAAGATCGCCGTGGACACGGTGCGGCAATACAGAGGAAACACGGAGGTGATCTTCAATGTCTTTAAGGATGTCGATTACGAAATCTACCGGGAATTACTCGGATAATATCCGGCGGCTCCGGGAGGCGCTGGACAAAGCAGACGCCGTTGTGGTGGGCGCGGGGGCAGGGCTGTCTGCCTCGGCGGGATTAGCCTATTCGGGCGACCGCTTCCGCAGATACTTTTCAGACTTTGAAAAGAAATACGGCTTTCACGATATGTATTCGGGCGCATTTTGCCGCTATGATACGCTGGAAGAACATTGGGCGTATTGGAGCCGGTTTATTACAGTCAACCGTTATATGGATGCGCCGAAGCCTGTTTATCAACAGGTTTTTGAGCTTGTGCGGGAAAAAGACTATTTTATCATCACCACGAATGTGGATCATTGTTTTCAGAAGGCCGGAGTGAATAAAAAGCGGCTTTTTTACACGCAGGGCGACTATGGGCTGTTCCAATGCTCCGGGCCGTGCTGCCAGGAAACCTTTGATAATGAGAGCATAATCTGGCAGATGATGGAGCAGCAGAAAGATATGCGTATTCCTTCTGAGCTTCTTCCTGTATGTCCGCATTGCGGCAGGCCAATGACAATGAATCTCCGCTCCGACGATAAGTTTGTGGAGGACGGGGGCTGGCACCGGGCGGCGGAGCGGTATGAGAACTTCCTGCGGACACGGGGACAGCAGAGGATTTTGTTTTTAGAGCTGGGTGTCGGCTACAATACGCCGGTCATTATCAAATATCCATTCTGGCGTATGACCGCGCAAAATAAAGCGGCAGCTTATGCGTGTATCAACTATGGGGAGGCTGTCTGTCCCAAAGAGATTGAGAGGCAGGCAATTTGTATTGACGGGGATATTGGAAATGTATTAGTGGATATGGGGAAATTGTGAAATTTTTCAAAATCGCGTCATTTTTTGCATTTTATTTCGTTCTCTATAATAAAGGGCCCTTTTTTATCACAAAATAGCTTTTTAAACGCGTATACATATAGAGACAGTATTTTTTGCAGAATATTTTTTCCGATTTTTCCCGAAACTTTCCGATTTGGCTATGACGGATATCACGCGCCGGGGATATTCCTATGCCGGAGGAATGGCTGCGGTATGCGGTGGAGAGAATTAAGGCGGATGGGCACGGGGATCTGCTGTATCTGCCGGATGATTGGAAAGGATAGTGTTGTTGCGGATTGCATTTGTGCGGTTGAAAGCAGGAGATATTTTTGATATACTCAAAGGAAAATCAGTATTTGACAAGGTGTGGATCAGAACAATAAAGTATTTATAGAGAAAATGTACATATGCAGAGAGCGTTTGACGAAAAAGGAGGAAGGAAGATGAGAAAGAGACTGCTCGGCAAGACCGGCTTAATGGTGAGCGAGATCGGCTTCGGCGGCGAATGGTTGGAGCGCCACTCGGAGGAGGAGTCCGTGGAACTGATGCGCTACGCATCTGAACAGGGGATCAACATCATCGACTGCTGGATGCCCGATCCGAAATCCAGGAATATCATCGGGCGGGCGATCGCCGGGAACCGGGAGAAGTGGTACATACAGGGACACTTGGGTTCCACATGGCAGAACGGCCAGTACGTGCGCACCCGAGAGATGAAATATGTGCGGCCGGCGTTCGAGGATCTTCTCGCGCGGCTCGGGACGGATTATATCGATCTGGGAATGATTCATTACGTGGATACAGTGGAAGACTGGAACGTGCTGCAGGGCTCTGAGTTTATGGAATATGTAAAGGAACTGAAGGCAAAGGGCACGATCCGCCACATCGGAATGAGCTCCCACAATCCGGAGACCGCGAAGCTCGCGGTGTGCTCGGGGTTGATCGAGATGCTCCTTTTCAGCGTCAATCCGGCGTTTGACATGCTGCCCGCCGGGCAGAATCTCGACGAGCTGCTCACCGAAGGCTATCAGTACGACCAGGGGCTCTCCGGAATCAATCGTGAGCGGGCGGAGCTGTATCAGCTGTGTGAGGAGCACAATGTCGGAATCACCGTGATGAAGGGCTTTGCCGGAGGCCGGTTGTTTGACGAAAAGCGCTCGCCGTTCGGCGTGCGCCTTACGCCGTTGCAGTGCATCCATTATGCACTTACGCGCCCGGGCGTATCCTCAATTCTTTGCGGCTACGATACCAGGGAGCAGATCAATCAGGCTGTGCGTTACGAGAGCGCATCAGATGAGGAGAAGGATTACGCATCCGTGCTTGCGAACGCGCCGTTCCATTCCTACAGTGGGCAGTGCACCTACTGCGGCCACTGCAAGCCGTGCGCGGCGGAGCTGGACATCGCCATGATCAACCAATATTACGATCTTGCGGCGATGCAGCCGGAGGTGCCCGCGACAATCAAATCCCACTACATGCTGCTGGAGCATCAGGCTTCGGAGTGCATCGGCTGTCAGGAGTGCGAATCGCGCTGCCCATTCGGAGTTTCCATCGCGGAGAGAATGCGGAGGACGGCGGAACTGTTTGGGCGCTGATGAGGAGCACGACGGGAATGTCGCCGTGTCTTTCCTGCCGCTGCGGAATTCCAGATAACTTCTCATTTGACGGAGAAAAGATATATGGAGTACAAAGAGAATCTGTTAAGTTATGAAGATTATTGTATGCTCAGGGAAAGTGTCGGTTGGTATGGGACGTCTGACCGGCGGCGGGATGTATTTTCTGATAATAGATGTCGTAGTGCACCCTGCATTCCAGAAATGTGGAATAGGCACGAATATTATGAATATACTGCTAAAATATGTTGAGGAAAAAACACCTGCGGGCGGACGTTCCAGCGTTCAGTTGATTGCTGAAAAGGGATAAGAAGGATTTTGGATATCCTAAAGATCCGTTAAAGTGGGATACAAATGCTCCGTTTATATCTTTAAACTTGTTTGATATGTTGGAGACATTTCTGGCATCGAAAAGTGAGAATGATCAGTTTTTCAGTGTATGGGGACACGGTTATGAGTTTGACTTTGGAACAAAGAATGCAAATTGGAACAATTCTGCCGGATGGTATCAGAGTCAAAGGATGTAATATGCTGCACGAACAGGCAGTTTTTTGAGGCAGTCAGAGATCATAAGTGAAAGAGGAAACATTGAATCGACGTAAATGTAATTTAGGGGAGATCCGGAGTCTATATAGATGCAGTGAGAAATGTTAATGAATCTACTTATTTCCGGATGGGTTGTCTGTCGGGTGGTATGCCTGCGCTCTTTTATAAACTCTCTGCCTTTTCTGCGCTCAAATGACCTTGAAGCGCTTGGATAAATGTCTGCATAGATTCAGGTGGTTTTTTTGCATACACGATCTCATAGGGTATTTTGTAATTCCACTCCATGGGAATCGACACAATAGATGGGTGAACATCTTTCCAGATATCCAGTGTTTCCATCACATAGCCCATCTGTTCGCATTCATTGAAAACGCCGGTATCATAAAATTGCCGGGCAGCATGGCAGGAGCGTTTCACAAATTGCTTTGCGATTCCTGACCCAGCAGGGGATCATCGTCATTCCGAAAAGCACCAGTTTGCAGCACATGAAAGAAAACCTTACAATTTTAGAATTTGATCTGACACCGGAGGAAATGCAGGCGATCGAGCAGCTTGAGGTTGGACGGAGCCTGTTTGGATGGTGGCAAACAAAAAGGTGGTAAAATTCATGATAAAAAAGGTTTTGATTCTCAATGGCGCGGCCGAAAAGAACGGCAGCACTGCGGAGCTGATCCGCAGATGAGAATTCGGGATATATGGTGTTTACTGCATATTTATAAAGCCCAGGTCCAGGGGCTTCCTTTTTGGGCAAACGTCCGCCGTATCCATTCGATGTAGCGGGAGACGCTTGAGCCCGAAGAAGGTCCGTGTACAAAACCGACAGGGATTCCTTCTTTCCAGCGGAGCGGTATTGTTCTCTGGATATTGCCGTTGAAGTATATTTCCGGTATCAGAAGGAAAGTCGGAATGCCATAATCAGCACCGAAAAAATCGGTAGGTTCGAGAATCCCGGCGCAGAATCCTCTATTTTTTAATTCCGCGCGCAGTTCGTCCTCGTACAGACAACTTCCCTGCGCAAAGTGAAAGGCAAGGCGATACTTCGCCAGTTCATCGACAGACAGAAAATCTTTCCCCTCCGGGATTTCAGTATAGACGGGAATACACAGCTCGCGGGTACAGGTCAGCGGTGTGAACAGAAGTCCGTTTTCCGCTATATCAGAGTCAAATATCTGGATGGAAAGGTCCGCATTTCCTTTGTATAATGCGCGGTATAATTCCGTCCGGTCGGAAAAACGCATGGCTACCGGCGCATATTCATTATTGATTTCATGGGATAAATGAAACAGGTCAGTCCATATGCGGAAAAACTGTTCACCGAGGCATCCGATGCGAAGCCGCTGTTTTTGCGCTTTGGAGGTATACTCGGCAAAACGAGCCTCCTGAACTGCGTTGTTGTAGGAAGCGAGGATCTGCTTCGCCTGGGGATAAAAACTAAGTCCGGCCGCAGTGAGTATGACTCGGTGTGTATTATGTTTAAACAGACAAAATCCCAGCTGCTTTTCAAACGTGCGGATCTGCTGGGATAAAGCCGACTGTGAAATATACAGAGAGTCGGCCGCTGCCGAAAAACTGCCTTTTTCTACGATCGTAATAAAATTTTCCAGTCTCTGACGAATCATGATATTTTCCCTTCTGTTTTGTTAAATGGTTTTTCTCCGAAGACAAAGGTTGAATTATAAGGTTTTCCTTATTTTAATATAACAAACTTGATTTGAAAATACAATTGAAAAATGTTATATTTATGGCAAAATTGTCAGAATAAACAGTGATTCCGGAAGTGTGAAGACAAAATCATGAGAAAAAACAGAAAGGAAGGAAAAACTTATGAAAGAATTATCACGCAGAGATTTTTTGAAAGGTGCGGCCGGTATGGCCGCAATAGGAGCGCTGACAGGGCACAGTGTTTTTGCGAGTGAGCAGGAAACCGGCACCGGACAGACATCCGAGGCGGGCGCTTATACGTATGCCGATACCATTGTATGGGATGCGCAGTATGACGTCGTGGTTATGGGAATGGGTGCGGCCGGCATGGTTACGGCAAAGACGGCAGCGGACAATGGCGCGAAGGTTGTGATTGTTGAAAAATGTGCGGAAGGGGAAGCGGGAGGAAATTCTAAAGTGTGCGGGCAGCTGTTTGCCTATGCAAACGGAGATAAGGAAGCGGCCAAAACCTATTACAATGCGCTTGCCGGAGGCAGAGATATCCCGGAGGCGATTGTCGATGCCATTTCGGAGGGTGTCGCAAATATGGCGGATACACTGGAGAAAGAGTTTGGATTTGACAGCAGCGAATATATGGACTGGACCGGAAGCACTCTGGGAGCCATGTCGCCGGAATATCCGGAAATGCCTGGCAGCGACAAGATGGCGCTTTGGACGACGCATGCGGGCGTCAGTGACAGTTACCTGTTTCAGGGGTTGAAGAGAAATGTTGAGGAACGCAGTGACTCTATCGATGTCTGGTACAGTTCTCCGGCTGTATCTCTGATTCAGGATCCGATCTCCAAAGCAGTGATTGGCGTTACTGTAGAACGTGAGGGAACCAGAATGAATGTCCGGGCTCTGAACGGCGTCTGCATCTGTACAGGAGGCTTTGAATGTAATCGTGAGATGGTACAGCAGTATCTGAATGTGATCAATTATGCACCTCGCGGCGGACAGTTTAATACCGGCGACGGAATCCGGATGGCTCAGGAAATCGGCGCGGATCTGTGGCATATGACATGCTATGAAGGTCTTTTCGGACTGGGCGGCGTGACATGGCCTGCGGAAGAAGGAACGCCGTGCGCCCAGCCGTGTACTTTGACAAGAAACGCGCTGAATACAGGCGCAAGTATTCTGGTGGGAACAGACGGCAACCGTTTTGTCAATGAAAGTGAGATCGTGCGTCATGGACATCTGTATGAAAACGGAATCTGGGGAAATCCCACTTATCCGGAAAAGGTATGGCTGATCTTTGATGAAACACAGAAGGGATTGATAGAGGAAGAAGCCCTGCTTGAAGAAGAACAGTGGGCAGCTGTCACAGAATATGATTCCATTGAGGCGATGGCGGAAGGTACCGGATGCAAGGCAGAGATGCTGGAAGCGACGATCAGCGCATACAATTCATTTGCGGAGAATGGCATTGACTATACTGCGGGGCGTGAAGCAGAGTATATGCGCGCTTTTGACGGAAATAAATATTATGCCATGTATGTGGTAAGCGGGCTGCTGAATACGCAGGGAGGACCGCGCCGGGACGAAAACGCGCAGGTAATCGATATTCAGGGTAATCCGATTCCTCATCTGTACAGCGCCGGCGAATGCGGAGGCATTACCGTCTGCATGTATCAGTGGGGAACAAACATAGCAGAATGTATTACGTTTGGACGAATTGCCGGAAAGAACGCGGCGGAGGAAAAAGAACCTCTTCCGGCTTACGAAGGAGCGGCGGCAGTAGCGTCCACACCGGCAATGCCTGGCGAAATTTCAGATTCATCCGCGGCAGAAGCAGAGTATGAACGTGGGGAAAATCAGTATATAGGAAAAGGAACCGGCATGGGCGGCGACGTTGTTGTGCGGATTACGATGGATGGAAATAAAATCGCGAATGTGGAAGTGCTGGAGCAGGCAGAAACGCCGTCTATTGGAGGCGCGGCTCTTGAGACGCTGCCGCAGCAGTTTATCGGACTGGATTCGGAAGAGGCGGTCAATGCGGTGGACGCCGTTTCTGGTGCTACTGTTACAACCAACGCACTGAAGACAGCAATCAGCAATGCCCTTTTAGAAGCTGCGAAATCATAACCCCAACATCATTTCATCAGGAACTGAAATATAAACTGCCGGAAGCAGCCATCTGGTGATCCGAATTAGACTGGAGGAGTAGTGCAGGCAGGATCCCCACGGGTTTTGCCTGCCCCTGAAATTTTATGCACAGGCCCGGGCAAGGGAACCAGCTGCTGATGCAGCACCCAGGCCGCGCGGGCGAGCAGGAGGAAAAGCCGCCTCCTACTCGATTATTATAATGATTTTTTTGGATCGACCAACAAAAAGACCTTCTTAAGATCGCGCAGGGGGGAAAGGATCCGTTTCGTATGGGGTATAATCCATTTTTGGAATGGAATCTTTACCCACCCGGTTCTAACGAAAATAGGCGCTAGGTACGGAAAGACCGCTGCACAAGTCGCTCTGCCGCTGCAACTGCAAAATGGCTGAACGGATGGAGAATCCATGATTGAGAAAGTAAGCCAAAATACAGAGTTTGAGGACTCTATTCAAAACTCGCCTGCGAGTTTTGCGCGCGGGATTCGGGTCTGCGTCAGCAGACATCTTCGACTCCGAATCCCTGCGCATCCTCGCGGAGCGTATATCAGATGGGGGATTGAATCCCGCCACTGATACGGATTTGGCACTCACCGCCTGAAGAGGCGGGAGTCATCTTCCATCTGATATAAAAATATAAGAAAGGATGGTGTCTGTAAAATGACAGATACGGAAAAACTCGAATTAACAAATGAATGGGATAAAACATTTCCCAAAAGCGAAAAGGTGGATCATTGCAAGGTAACGTTCCATAACCGCTACGGCATAACTCTTGCAGCAGATATGTACACGCCTAAAAACTCCTCTGGAAAACTGGCAGCGATTGCGGTGTGTGGTCCCTTCGGAGCAGTAAAGGAGCAGGCCGCCGGTCTCTACGCTCAGACCATGGCGGAGCGGGGTTTCCTCACCTTGGCCTTCGATCCATCCTTCACCGGAGAGAGCGGCGGCACGCCTCGCTATATGGCGTCTCCCGATATTAACACGGAGGATTTTCAAGCAGCGGTAGATTTCCTTTCCGTGCAAGAGAACGTCGATCCAGAAAGGATCGGCATCATCGGAATCTGCGGCTGGGGTGGCCTTGCAGTAAATGCCGCCGCCATTGACACGAGGATTAAGGCGACTGTCGCTTCCACAATGTATGATATGGCGAGGGTCGGAGCTAATGGATACTTTGATTCAGAGGATAGCGAGGAACAGCGTTATCAGAAAAAAGCTGCCCTTAATGCGCAGCGTATCAAGGACTATCAGTCTGGCGAATATACGCTTGGCGGCGGTGTAGTAGACCCGCTCCCCGACGATGCCCCCTTCTTCGTGAAGGATTACTACGACTACTACAAGACCCGGCGGGGCTATCACCCTCGGTCCCTCAACTCCAACGGCGGCTGGAATGTTATTGGAACGATGTCGTTTTTAAATCAGCCAATCAACCGATACAGCAATGAGATCCGGAGCGCTGTGCTGATCATGCACGGGGAAAAAGCGCATTCCTGCTACTTGGGCAAGGATACTTACGCTGATATGGTGAAGGACAGCAAATACACGGACAACAAAGAGCTTTTGATCATTCCGGATGCTGTTCATACGGATCTTTATGATGGCGGCGGTAAAAACGCCATTCCTTTCGATAAGCTGGAACAGTTTTTCAAAAAATATCTGAAATAAGACGAAAATGGTTTGGATGTGGTGACTATGGAATTTATGAAATTGAACAATGGCGTAGAAATACCGATGCTTGGATTTGGCGTCTTCCAGATCGCTCCTGAAAATACAAAATCAGCTGTCGATCAGGCAATCCGAGCGGGCTATCGCCTAATCGATACGGCACAGGCTTACGGGAATGAGGCGCAGGTCAATTTGAGATTCCTCACGCAAAGAGGTGTTGTCGCTATTCCACGTTCTACCAATGCACAGCGGGCAAAGGAAAACATCGACATTTTTGACTTTGCTCTATCAACAGATGATATAGAGGAAATCAAAAAGATGGATTTGGATAAAAGCCAGTTTGTGGTACACCAAAGCCGTGAATTTGTGGAATCTATGCTTGATGGTGCAAATCAGTTGATGGCATCCGGTATGGAAATCTGATAAATCAAGGCAATACCTCACAAGCATAAACACATAAAGACGACTCTTCAATGCCGAGTAGTTTTTCGGTGGGGAGCCGTCTTTTTTTGTAGCAAGGTGGCCTTTCAAAATATTGCAACACTTCACCTATGGGATTTTGGAGTCTCGTCTGCTGGATTGTATTTCGTTTCATTTTAATATTTCTCAAACAAAACTTGAAAATCTCGCAAACATTCAAGCAGTACAATACAGCCAGCAAGTGAA
>CANRGB010000104.1 GCA_947630005.1 uncultured Lachnospiraceae bacterium | reverse complement strand
AACTTTGCTGCCAGTTTCAGGTTCTGAGCCGGATCATTGGCTGGGTTTATCCTGGCTGGCTAAACTAAATGACATTGGCATTGTACTGGTACTTCAAAATTTCAGTGAGTGAACGTACCTGAACGAAAGGAGAACTCTGCTATGTTTCAGATCAAAAATCTGACCATCACACATCGAAAGGATCTGCGGGTAATTCTCAAGGATTTTTCCTGCGTGCTGAATGACGGCGACAAGGCTGTAATCATCGGAGAAGAAGGCAACGGAAAATCCACTCTGATGAAATGGATTTACGATCCGGAGCAGATCGAAGATTACTGCGAAGCGGACGGAGAGCGGGTCGTAAACGGCGAACGGCTGGGATATCTTCCGCAGGAACCCGGAAAAACCGACTGCGCAAAATCCCTTTATGAATTCTTTCTGGAGGAAGAAGGATTCCTGGCGCGCACTCCCGGCGAGCTTGCGAAAATGGCCGGCAGATTTCACCTTACGCCGGATTTTTATTATATGGACCAGAAAATGGGCACTCTCTCCGGCGGGGAGAAAGTAAAAGCGCAGATGATGCGGCTGCTTCTGGCGGAACCGACGGTCCTTCTGCTGGACGAACCTTCCAACGATATCGATCTGGAAACGCTCGAATGGCTGGAGAAACTGATCCGTGAATGGCCTCATATTGTGCTGTTTATCTCGCATGATGAGACATTGATCGAGCGGACGGCAAATATGGTGATTCATCTGGAGCAGATCAAGAGAAAGACCAAACCACGGTATACCGTGGCACGCGTTCCATATATACAGTATAAAAGAGAACGGGAAAATCAGTTTGAGAAACAGGAGCAGCAGGCTGCGAGCGACCGGCGGGAAAAGAAAAAACGGGACGAAAAATATCAGAGGATCTATCAAAGCGTAGAGCACGCGCAGAATGTGATCACACGCCAGGATCCGGCCGGCGGACGGCTTCTGAAAAAGAAAATGCACGCTGTGAAATCGATGGAACGCCGTTTTGCCCGGGAAGATGAGGACATGACCGAAAGGCCGGAAATGGAAACCTCCATTTTCTTTAAGCTGGGCGGCGCGGATTCCGCCATCCCAGCCGGGAAAACGGTCCTTGAGTACTCGCTGGACCGGCTGACTGCCCCGGCAAACTCGCCTTATTTTCCGGAAAAGTCTGACACATCGGACACGCCCGGCTTTGCAGGCAGAGAACGCCTTCTCTCCCGCGACATCTTTCTGCGTGTGCGCGGTCCGGAGAAAATCTGCATCATCGGGGCAAACGGCGCGGGCAAGACGACGCTTCTGAAGAAAATCGCGGAAGAACTTCTCGCAAGAACCGATCTAAGAGCGGAGTACATGCCGCAGAATTACGAGGAACTGCTGAACCTGCATGTGACGCCGGCGGAATATCTGGCAAAGACCGGCGACTGCAGTGAACACAGCCGGATCCGCACATATCTCGGAGCGCTGAAATACACGGCGGACGAGATGGAACACCCGATCGCCGAATTGTCCGGCGGCCAGAAGGCGAAAATATTCCTGCTGAAGATGAGCATGTCAGGGGCAAACGTGCTGATCCTGGATGAACCGACCAGAAACTTTTCTCCGCTGTCAGGGCCCGTGATCCGGCGCATGCTGCGGGAATTCCCCGGAGCAATTATCAGCGTGTCCCACGACCGGAAATATATCAGCGAAGTGTGTGACCAAACATACCTGCTGACTGAAAAAGGGCTGGAATTATTTTTCCGCCCCTCCGATTAATCGTTTCTATCTTTTGAAAGTATGGCAAACGCCGAATCAAAGCCCCCGCTGCGGCAATAGAATGTCAATCCTGCGGTGCTGCAGGCAGCGGGGGGATAATATATATCTTTTTCAATACCTGATAGTCTTTATTATTCATAAATAATCACTCCATATTTTTTTATTTCCTGATCAACCGACGATTCAGGAACAACTTCTGAACTATCCAGCAAATCCACCTGCTTTCCCAGTGAATTCACCACATCCTCCAGCAGTCCAAAAAATGCCAGCCCATGCAGTCCACTGTCCACAAAAATATCTACATCGCTTTGTTCCCCCGCTGTCCCTTTTCCATAAGAACCAAACAGAATCGCACGGCGTACATTATGAGCTCGAAATACAGGATTCAAAATACGTTTTATCTGCTCAGATGTATAAATTTTATTATTCATATTCATTCACCTCAATACTTTATAACTACCCGTCTTCTCTATTGAAAGCTTTTCTGTATGTTCAAGTATGCGTAAAAAACATTTCCTTCCCAATCTTAATGATTGTTTTTATTATACACATGTTTTATTATATAGTAAATATTTATGTCTGCAGCGCAAGTATATTCCTGAAAAGCAGAGAAGCAGGATCGAAAAATATAAGATGAGGTGATTTTATGACAGGCAATCTAAAAGGACTTACAAAACATTCATTTGAAAAAACAGCAGCAGACGACCAGAACAGAAAATTATCCGAGATTTATCTCGCCGGCGGCTGTTTCTGGGGAACGCAGCATTATTTTGACTGTCTGGCGGGCGTCGTCAGCACAGAAGTCGGCTACGCGAACGGCCGGACCGCGAATCCCACCTATGAGCAGGTGAAACATGAGAATACCGGCCACGCGGAAACCGTGAAAGTCCTGTATGACGCAGACCAGCTGCCGCTTGAAGATCTGCTGGATCAGTTCTATAAGATCATCGATCCCACGTCGGTGAACCGGCAGGGAGAGGACGCGGGAGTTCAGTACCGAACGGGTATCTACTATACAGATCCTTCACAAAAGGAACTGATCGAGAACTCCCTTGCCTCGCTTCAGAAACATTATACGGAAAAGATTGCGGTGGAGGCTCTTCCGCTGTCGAATTTCTATACGGCAGAGGAATATCACCAGAAATATCTGGAGAAGAATCCGGCCGGATACTGTCACATTCCTCAGGCGATGTTTGAGATAGCAAAAAACTACAGAAAAACCCAGAACAATTAAAAGCAGGAACCATAAGAATCGGGTGGGAGGCGGTTTTTCCTCCTGCCCGCCCGCGCGGCCCGCATGCTGCGCCTGCAGCTGATTTCCATGTGCGGGCCTGCGCATAAAACAAAGACTGCCGCAGCGAGATGAAAAACCCGTATTAATCCTGCCTCATTTCTTCGCTGCACAAATCTTTTACTACTTCGCCCGCAATGATCAATCCTGCCACGGACGGCACAAATGCTACGCTGCCCGGAATATCCCTTCGTTCTGTACACTTATGTTTTGCCCCAGGCGGACAAATACAGTTTGTCCTGCAGCTGATAGACATATCCTCAAGCGGTCTTATAGGTTTTTCTTCGGAATATACAACCTTTAACTTCCTTACCCCTCGTTTTTTCAATTCCCTCCGCATGACCTTTGCCAATGGACACATTTTTGTCTTATATATGTCAGAAACCCTGAACTGGCTGCCGTCCAGTTTGTTTCCGGCACCCATGCTGCTGATAATAGGCACATTTTTCTCCTGCGCCTTTATAACAAGTTCAATTTTAGCAGTAACCGTGTCTACTGCATCGACGATATAATCATACTCATTAAAAGGGAATTCATCTGCGTTTTCGGGCAGAAAGAAACATTTATGTACGATTACATGTGCATCCGGATTGATTTCAAGTATCCGGTCTTTCATCACTTCTGCCTTATATTTTCCTACTGTTTTTCGTGTAGCAATAATCTGCCGGTTCAGATTTGTCAGGCAGACCTTATCATCATCAATCAAATCAAATGCCCCGACTCCGCTCCGCACAAGAGCTTCACAGACATATCCCCCTACCCCTCCGATTCCAAAAACCGCGACTCTTGAACCGGATAATTTCTCCATCGCTTTTTTTCCAAGCAATAATTCCGTTCTTGAAAACTGTGTCAACATCTATGCATCTCCATATAATGATGTTGGGGTCAAAAGGTATTTTGCCCCCTATGTCATTTTCATTTCCTACCAAACCAATAGGCCTTATTATACATATAAGATGTATTTTTGTCAAATAATTTTTCCGTTCAGCACTTCTATCACTTCGTCAGTCATCGTTCCCGTCATTCACAACATATCACATCATCAGCGCATTCTGACGGCCTGCCGCCCGGCCCACTGCTCACGGAAACAAAAGTTGTGCGATATGTCTTCCGTCAATCCCTCCGAGCAGCAGCCCTTCCAGGCAGTAATGACAGTAACATACGACGGTCTCCGTATGGAATCTGCCGCAGTACTCTTCCATCAGGGCTTTCTGCTCCTTGGGGGTATGCGGCAGAAATTTTCCCTTCGCATTCTCGACATAATGCCGCGGCGCAATCAGAGGATTCCTGGGCGGCTGCGGCCTGTAGAGAGAATTGCCGCAGAAATCTGTCCTGTCATAGTTGTCCTCCAGCTCAACGATATCGATATTCATTTTCTGAAGCAGGGAACGCACTGCTTTCTGCTCGGAAAGACGCTCTTTTGAACGCCAGCAGTCCTGTACGGTAACTTTCATCCCTTTGTAATCCGGATACGGAAAGCTTTCATCCGTCAGAATCAATTCCCAGAGAGACGCCGCCCGCACACCCGGCTTCGTCTCCTCCGTGATATTCAGACAGTTATGGCAGACAGAATATACGGTATCCCCGGGCTGAAAATCCGCGGAATCCGGCAAAGAAGCCCATTCGGACTGATAATCCTCCGGCATTTTCTCCGTAAATTCCTTTATCTTATATTTGGGAACACAGCAGCGCACAACCGGAATACCGTATCTTTCCTTTATGTAATTCTGAAGCTTCCTGCTAAGTTCCGGGTATCCTGACGTAAACACACAGCTTGCAATATAATATTCTCTTCCCACGTTTTATTCCTCCTTCGCTGACGCGGTCCGGCCTTTCGCCGGACAGCAGTGGTTATCCTGGCTTTTTGCCCGCTCTTTATTTCCTCCATATGATACCAACATAAAGGCAAAATACCTTTTGGTCCAGCATCATTATATACAAAGTTTACTATATAGTAAATACATCAGAAGCTGCTTCAGCTATCTGAATTTGATATGTGTTTCCGGCCCTCTCAAATAAAAACCGGACAAACCTGTGCGTCACTAAAAATAGTGTTGACAACAAAAGATTTTAGTGATAATATGTTCAGACATATCGGAGGTGAAGATATGTTCGTTTTTAAAATGAATATCATAGATCTGCTGAAAGAAAACGGGTATAATACCGGAAGGATCCGAAGGGAAAAACTGATCGGAGAAAAAACCATGCAGGATATGAAAAAAGGAATTGTTCCGGGGATCAAAACCTTAAATACGCTTTGCTGTATACTGGAAATGCAGCCCGGGAATCTGATAAAATATGTAGAAGACGAGAACTCCGCAGAGATGTAAAAAGTAATTGATTTTTCACTAAATATAGTGTACATTTAAATATCAGGCCGTTTAACCGCCTGGTACTGACCGGAAAGGGCGCGGCAAGGCAAACCGGATGGAGAAAGGAGAAAGCATGGAAGGGATGACAGGAAAAGAAATTGTAAATCTGATTGAAAAGCTTAGAAGCGAAGGTATGGACGATACAAAAATAATTGAAATTATTTTATATGTCGAAAAACATGAACCGGAAAAAAATTAAATCTGCGGGTTCAGATAAACGGGGAGCGGGCTTGCCACCGCTCCCTATTGAGTTTTATTTCACAGCAGTTCCGTTTTCTGAAACGGCACGGCGGACCTGCCTGAGCAGATCCGCCGCATTCTTGCAAATACATTTCCAACTTATTACTCTTGTAGTTCTTTCACTCTTTTTCTTTCCGAAGAAGTCTTTCGCTCTTCCTCTTCCCGAAGAAACATCCGTCACCGGCCCGTTCTCCTGTGCGCCAGACGCCTGTTATACAACAGGAACGCTCCGCCCATAAGTACAAACGCGCTGCCCATCAGGTAGAGATAAGCTGTACCGAAGCCGCCGGTCTCCGGCAGCTCATAAGGAGTGGGAGGATCTGCTATTGTCAGGGGATCCTCGCCGCCCACCATGGCAAATTTCACACCGGGATAATTCTCTGTGTCCATATCTTCCTTTTTAAGACCGTAATAGAATATAACAGGAGCCAGTTTCTCATAGCCATCCGGCGCTTCCGTCTCCTCCAGGATATAGTAGTTGTCGGGTCCAAGTTTCCAGCTCATATCCTTTGTGATTTTGAAGGATCCATCCTCACCACCTGTCGTGACAGTCCAATCATCTTGCGTGTAACAACTATATTCTGTTTCTCCTATCTTTACTGACGTATTTCCTGTCAGCGCTGAGTCATTTCCTGTTACAATATAGAACTTAAACTTTGCACCTTCCAGTTTTTTGTTGCTGTCATTTTTGTCAACCTTCTGTATGGTCAGTTCATACGTACCTCCCTCGCCGATGCCATAAATTGTATTCACCTCCAGGGTGCCGTTGTAGCCGGTCTCTGACGTTTCTATCCCTTCAATGCCGGCCTTATTGGAAACTTTTACATTCGGTCCCTTTTCAGGGATCAGCGCGTTGTATGTGACCGTCAGGGCTTTTCCGTTCGGGACTATGAGGCTGAACTGGCCTTCTTCCTGCGGCGAAAGCATTCCCCACTGATCCTCTGGCCATTTTCCCATCCTTAGGAGGTCGTCCCTGCTATATTCCTTGCCGCTCTTCGTCAGTGTTTTTCCCTCCGCATCCGTTATCACGATGCTGCTGGTCTGAATCTGAAGGTTCGTACTTTCATCCGTCACGATCAGATAACTTTGCGCTGGCATTTCCTCCCCTGAGGGATTTTTCTGGGCAAACATTACTCCTTTCTGGTTGACATGCAGCGTAAACTTCAGCAGGTTGGTTTTCCCTTCCTGCTCCGCCTGCTTGGTCAGCCTGGCCGGGAGATACGGAACATCCGTTTCTGCATCCCAATGAGTTGTGTTTTTATCTTTAATCTCGGCATAATTATGGATCAGGATGCTTTCTTCATAGCTTGCTTCGTTATTTTTCAGCCATTCATCAGTGGCTTTCAGTGTGTAGGTGAAGGTCAGTGACGTCAGACTATCGCCGAACCAGTTGAACAAGTTAGGTCTGTCTGTGTTCTCGTTGTCATAGAAAAACATCAGCGGCGCCTCGATCACTTGTTTACCTTCAGCCTTCGTGACCAGATCATGGGAACCTTTAAGTTGACCATTCTTATCGTATGGATAAGAAGCTTGGTGCCAGAGGTCATAAGCGGTCGCAGTCAGACTGCCTTCTACATATTCCCAACCGTCCGGCAATACATCGTAAAACACCGCCTGCATACTGTCGTTATATGCCGCTGGCATATCCCCCCAATGGTATTTATCATCGGCATTTTGGGCCATCCAGTCGGCCGTCACTTCCTGGAAATACTTGTTGACCGTGGTATCCGTGGTGTTCATGGTGACGGTGAAGGTGATGGTGTTGGCATCCTTATCCGGACTTCCAGTCTTGTTCATCGCTTCGGCGTTGTTGAAATATACCGCGTATCCGGGATAATAGCCGCTGTAGCGGAGATAAACATTGTTCATAATACCCGTCAATAATATGTCACCCGGGCTCATTTTCATAGTAGTCTTATAATCACTGCCACTGACAAGTTCTATCTCGTCATCCCCATTCATATCCAGGTCGTATTCCGTGATGATCAGCCGGTCCGTACCATATTTCCAACGGCCCCACTCTCCTTCCTTGCTATAGTTCAGTTCATTTGCTTCAGCGCCGAAAATGATATGCAGCATATGGCCGCTGTAACGATAGACATAATTCTTCGTAATACCGGCGATGCCGGAGATATAACCCGTTGGTGTTTTAGTGCCATTCTCAAAATCATTAAAATTATAGCCGTCCAGTGGCTCTGTTTCCTCTGCTTTCTCTTTGAGTTCCTGAAGCTTCTTGATCTTATCAGGATCACTGGCGCTCTCACTCCAGTTATCAAACCAGCCTCCATCTATGTCCACAGCTTTGACCGTCAGATTCTTGACCCTGGACGGCCCATGTGGAAGATACCATCTCTCACCTTTGTACTCTACGTACATATCGTCATAAATAAAGAGCGGATTCCATTCTTCATCCCCTTCCGTCTTCGGCACCACCGTGTAAAGGGTATAATGCAGCGTCTTGTTTGCTTCAGAGTAGTCCTGGTCCTTGCACACTATACCATGGCCGGGAGGCGTCGCCCGGATCTCCACGTTGCTGCCCCGCTCCTCATGGATGTCGACTTCCGATTTTGGACTATCCTGGTCCGTCTGCGGCACTTTTCCTGTACCTGTGACGGTAACAGTATTCAGCACATTGCCCCAGAACTGGCCAACACTCCCTTGAACATATTTCACATCATACTTGTAGGTGACATCCAGCTCATCGCCCTCTTGCAGGGGATCATACTTCCCATCTTTTTTGAGTACGACCCTGAATGTCTTCTTCCCGGAGTTCTCAGGGTCATCTTCTTGAACCAGCTCATAATCGCCGTCTTCCAGCGTGAACTCCTCATATTCATCACTACCTGGATTTTTGCGCTTAACCTTAACGGTCACGTCCGTCGCCATCTTCATCTCAAATGCATCCGTATTCGGGGGGGTAAGTACGTCAGTGACAACTGTATTGTGAAGCTCGCCGTGTTTCACTGTGGTCTTTACAGTGTACTCCAGCGTCCCGCCGGGCGCCATCTTTCCTTCTTCCTTTGCCGCGTCCTCCGTGTATTTGCCCTCCTTATCCACGTCGACCCGGACCTGATCCAGCACTTTAAAAGTGAAGTCTTTACCCGTACCGCCAAAATCAACGCTGCCGTCGCCGCCGCCTTCCTGGGCCTGGGCTGTGGCTTCCATGTTAAATTTGAGGTGCACGTTGTCAGCAGTCCCTATCGCTTTCTTTCCCGCCTCGCTAAGTTTCAGCGTAATCTTTCCAGTCTCATCAATCGAGAACTCGCCAACATTGACATCCACATCGTTGATCCTAACCGTCAGAGCTATTGGCCCCTGCGGTTTGGCTTTAAAACCGCCGGGGAGCTGGTAGGTCAGTACCCCTGACTCTGCATCAAACTGCAGGCCCAGGGGGCCGCCTTCCGTAAATTCCAGTTCAATATTGTAATCTTCCCCTACATAAAGGATACCGTCTTCATTAGGGATTACCTTTCCATCCTTGTCCGTGATGACAAGTCCCGTCAAAAGATCTCTCATGTCCTCTCTTTCATTTGTAGCGGAAATTGTTGATGGTTCGTCCGACAGGATGGCAACCGTCGTCCCTCCTTCCAGCCCGGACGTCCAGTCATTTCCTTTCTCTGTTTCTGTCCCGTTCTCCTTCCCGGAGGTACTCGGAAAGGTAACAAGCTCCCCATCCTCTTCTATGCCAGGCGGATCCAGGTTCCACGCATATGTCCGTGTCCCCGTTCCTCCTGCCGCCAGGGCCAGGCCGAGTGCAAGCGCAAGGCCCGGGATCCCCCGCAAAGAACCTTTTCTCTTTCCCCTTTCCGGCATACGCCCTGCGGCATCCTTATGTCTTATGAATTTCATCATGCCACCTCCCTAAAATCTTTCCCAGGATCTTTCCGGTTTCTCTCAGGTCTTCCTTTTCTGCAGCCTGCCCGGTTTGAATCTTTTTCTCCTGTCTCCGCCGGCTGGCTGCTTCCGGCTTCCGGCTCTTTTGTTCCTCATTCCGTGTCACGGATCAAATGTTTTCTCTGGTCCCTTTTCCATGCAGACGGCCCGCCGCCGGCAGCCCGCCCTGCATACTAAGACATTTAATAACGCCGCTGGGAACTGGGTGTCCTCCGGGACAGGCCTGCCCCCCGCGGCGTCCGTTTCTTCTGTTCTTACATTTATTCTGTTGTCGCGTTCCGGTCTCAGACGCTGACGCCCTTTTGTTTCTTTATCAGAAGGAGCAGGGGCTTCTTTCCCACAGCTTCCCCGGATATCAGATTCCGGATCCGCACTCCGCTTTTCCGGCTTAACCGTGCCCCGGTTCCTCTTTATCTAAAGGACATCGGCCGCTCCGGTCCCGGCGCGCTTCTTTCCTGCGCAGACATCCCCGGTTTTGCCCGGCTCTCCGGCTCTGCCCCGGCGTCCGCTTCATCCCGGGTTTACCGGGCTTTCCTCCGCCTTCTCACAAAGAGCACCAGCAGGCCCAGCAGCACCGCGGCCGATCCCGCAAAGATCCCAACGTACAGCCCCACCGGCGTCTCGTCTCCGGTCCGTACGCTGTCCTGTGTGGGTGTCTCCGGGCTGCCCGGCACGTTCGGGATCCCGGGCGCCTCCGTCGTCGAGTTCGTGATCACCACCGTCTCCGCGTCATGCTCCCCGTCCAGCGTCACGCTCGTCTTGTCGATCGATACCGTGTACGCGAAGCTCGCACTCCCCGCTGCCGGCACGCCGTCCGCGTCCGTCTCTGTCACATAGTATGTCTTCTTATCCCCGGGCTGGTTCCCGATCACTACCGGCACCGTCACGCTCACCTCACTGTTCCCGTTCATCGCCAGCGTGATGACGTCCCCGTAACGCACCGTATGGTCCGCGTCCTCAAAGATCCCCGCGTAAAACGTCCCGCTCGTGCCTGCCAATGCCCCGTTCCGGAACACCCGCTTCGTGATGGTAATCTCCCCTTCCACGTAGTACTCCCGCGGGATGTCCGAAAACACGTTCTCAAACTCAATGACTCCCTCAGGTGCTTCCGCGGTCAGCTCTGCCTCATTCCCGTCCGCGAAGACCGCACCGTACGTGCCGTCCTCCCCGACGGTACCGCTGTCCACCGGGTTCCCGTTCTTATCCGTCTCGCTTACGTAGTAGGTTTTTCCGAGCTCCAGCCCGGTGAATGTCACGCTCTCCTCGGAAGCGTTTACGAAGTGCAGCTCCCGCACGTCCGATACCCGCTCCGTCCGCTCCTCATCCGCAAACAGCGCCACATGGAACGCCGCGTCCGGCGTCGCCAGGTCCTCCCCGGAGAACGTCCGCAGGTATTTTACTGCCGTCAGCTCCCCTTCCTGTGCCTCCGGCCTCTCGTTCGTGATCACCACTTCCTCCGCATCATGCGACCCGCTCAGCGTCACGCTCGTCTTGTCGATCGATACCTCATAGGCGAACCCCGCGGCACCCGCCACAGGAACGCCGTCCCTGTCTGTCTCTGTCACATAATAGGTTTTACTGTCCCCCGGGTTCTCCCCAATGAACACCGGCACCTCGATGCTGTACTCGCTGCTCCCGTCCATCGGCAGGGCGATGACATCCCCGTACCGGGTTGTATAATCCGCGTCCTCAAAGATCCCCGCGTAGAACGTCTCCCTTGAATTCACAGGCTCCCCGTTCCGCAGCACGCGCTTTGTAATCGTAAGCACGCCCTCCACGTAGTACTCCGGCGGCGTGTCCGGGAATACATTCTCAAACTCAACGGCTCCCTCCGGGGCCTCCGCGGTCAGCTCCGCCTGGTTCCCGTCCGCAAAGACCGCCGTGTACTCCGCCCCGTCCGGCGTAACGCCGCTGCTGACGGGGTTCCCGTACCCGTCTGTCTCACTTACGTAGTACGTCTTCCCCAGCTCCAGCTCCGTGAAGAGGACCGTCTGGCTTGACGCCCCCACAAACTCCACCGGCACCGGGCCCTTCACACGCTCGGTCAGGTTCTCGTCTGAGA
>CANRGB010000103.1 GCA_947630005.1 uncultured Lachnospiraceae bacterium | reverse complement strand
GGTGCAAGGTTAATTAACAGCATGTATCTCCTTTACCGGGACCTCTAAACTAAATGACATTGGGAGTGAACAGTAACAGAATTTCCCCTGGCAGGCCGCGGCGAGGTCGTCCGGCGCAAGTTCGATCTGCGCGCCAAGCTTCCCTCCGCTGACGATGATCCGCTCATGGCTGCGGGCGGACTCGTCAAGAAAAACAGGATACGGTTTCTTCATGCCGACGGGAGTGCAGCCCCCGCGGATATATCCGGTGACCTGATTGATTTCCTTGACATGGATCATGGCAAGCGATTTCTGGGCGGCTTCTCTGGCGGCCTTTTTCAGATCAAGTTCAGCGTCGATCGGAATCACAAAGACAAAATAATTTTTGGAAGGACTCGCGGTCACAAGGGTCTTGAACATGATTTCATGAGGGAATCCAAGCAGATCCGCGATCTGTTTTCCGTCGACAAATTCATCGCACTCGTAGGTATGCGTCTCATAGGGGATCTTCATCCGGTCGAGAATACGCATGGCGTTTGTTTTCACTTCTTTCTGCTTTGCCATAAAGAACCTCCTTGCAGAATCATTATTTCAGATTTTACACAGGGGGAAGGTAAGTGTCAAGAGAAAGCCGGTTCCATATAATAATATAAACGCAAATCTGCAGGAGCTCGCCATGAGAGATTTTTATACAGGAAACGGAAGGACCGCGGAGGAGACCGGGGGATGTTGCGCCGGGGGCGGCGAAGGAGAGAACGGCTGGAATGATATTGCCGCGGGGATGCCGGGTCTGACAAAGGAGGAGCAGGACGATATAATGCGGCTGAACAGCCGAAGGATGATTGTCGGGTCACCGGAGCCGGCGGCCGTATGGGGCGGCTGGCAGCAGGTGCCTCCGATCCTGGTGCCCGAGCGGAAAAGCCGTCCTCCGAAACGCCCGGAGCCCGGCTGGGGGAATCAGCCGCCGAAGCGTCCGGAGCCCGGCTGGGGAGGCCAGCCGCCGAAGCGTCCAGCGCCAGGCTTGGGAGGTCAGCCGCCGAAGCGTCCGGAGCCCGGCTGGGGAGGTCAGCCGCCGAAGCGTCCGGAGCCGGGTTTGGGAGGTCAGCCGCCGAAGCGTCCGGAGCCAGGTTTGGGAGGTCAGCCGCCGAAGCGTCCGGAACCAGGCTGGGGGAACCAGCCGCCGAAGCGTCCGGAACCAGGCTGGGGGGATCAGCCACCGAAACGTCCGACGCCAGGCATGGGATCCCGGAACGGAATGCCGTATATCAAATATGATTATGATGATATTATCGAGGAAGAGAAAAAAACAGAGGAAGATCTGCGCATGCTTCAGGCAATGTATCCGGAAGCCGTTCGGGCGGTTCTGCCCTGCGTTGAGGAGATCTGCGACAAGATGGAATACGAGGGCAGCATGATGTTTGACGAGTATCCGGATAAAAATACGGTACGCAGGCTGAGTGAAGAGATTTATGAGCAGACAGGCGACGTCTGGCCGCGGGAACCGGAGCAGAAGCCGGACGGGGTCATGTCCATGCAGTATCGGGAGGGCAGGAGAGGACCGCTCGGGGAACTGATTCAGATTCTGCTGCTCCAGGAGATGCATCACCGCAGATGCCGCCACCGCAGATGCAGGCCGCATATGTTTTGAGAGGGATCTGTGCAAAAACAGGATCCCATGTTGTTCTGAGAGCGATTCGTACAGAAACAGGGTCTTATATGTTCTGAAAGAGATCTGTGTGAAAGCGATCGTGATATGCAGCCTGAAAAGACTGCTGCGGGCAGGGTTCTCCCAGGAGGAATCCCTGCCCTTTTTGCCGCTCTTTTTGTCCTTCCTCGTGATATTTACTGGTGTTACTGTTCACTCCCTTGCAGGTCGTGAACGTAACAGCGCTCCGCGATGCACAGAAATGCTGCTTTCGCAGCATTTCGCGCCGCAATTCTCGGGATTTCTGTGCATTTGACACAGAAATCGCCTCGCGGGACAGCGCATGCGTGAACTGTAACTTACTGGTTTCCTTTCTGCACGGATGAGCAGGAAAATACTTGTCGTGAAACAGGATGGATAGTATACTACTAAGAAAGCCGGGTTTTTCATGGAGAAGGCCATGAGACCGGGAGAGACAGGGGACGTATAAGATGGACTACTGAATGATATCATGAATGAGCAGCTGAGGCAGATTGTGCTGAGCGGCTCAAAGACGGAGAGCGCTTATATAAAGATCCGGATCCGTCCGGTGAAGAAAAAGGACGAGCTGCTGTTTCAGGCGGCGGCCTGGGACGGGAAAAAGGAATTTCACAGCAACTGCGGGCGGGAGGAGATGATTTCCCGGATACTGGTCTGGATGGAGCGGGATTTCAGACAGATGCAGGCGGAGACGGTAACGGCGACCGCTTCCGCGCTTGTAAGCAAAAAAGGCAGGGTTACGGTCAGCACGAAAAAGAGAGCGGATGTCTGTCCGGCGCCCGAACTGTCCCACAACCGCACGAAGCGGTACATTCTGGAAGAAGGGACGGCGGTGCCGTTTCTGGTGTATCTGGGTGTGATGACGCCGGAAGGGAAAGTGATTGCCTCGAAATATGATAAATTCCGCCAGATCAACCGCTTTCTTGAGTTTATCGAGGATATCTGTCCGGCGCTCCCGTCAGACCGGGAACTTGAGATGATCGATTTTGGATGCGGAAAATCCTATCTGACCTTCGCGATGTATTATTATCTGCATGAGAAAAAAGGATACGACGTCAGGATTACCGGACTGGATCTGAAGGAGGACGTGATCGCGCGCTGTAATAAACTTGCCGCGGAGTTCGGATATGAAAAGCTGCGGTTCCTGCATGGAGATATCGCGCAGTATGAGGGGGCGCGGCAGGTCGATCTGGTCGTGACGCTGCACGCCTGCGATACGGCGACTGATTACGCGCTCGCGAAGTCGGTGAAGTGGAAGGCGGGAGTGATCCTGTCGGTTCCCTGCTGTCAGCATGAGCTGAACGGACAGATCCGCAGTGAGATTCTGGAACCCGTTCTGAAGTACGGACTGCTGAAGGAGCGGATGGCGGCTCTGATCACGGACGGCCTGCGTGCGTCCATGCTTGAGGAGGCGGGTTATCAGGTTCAGGTGCTTGAGTTTATCGATATGGAGCATACGCCGAAGAACATCCTGATCCGCGCGGTCCGGAAAGAGAACGGCGCGAAAGAGCAGTCCGGGAAGCGCAGGGAGCTCATGGAATTTCTCCATGTGTCTCCGACGCTGGCGCAGTTGCTGGAACTTTGAGGACACGTCTGAGAAAGCCAGGAAGAGACACGGATTATGCCGTGCAGCTTTTCCGGCATACAGAGGGATACATCTGAGAAAGCCGGAAAGAGGCGCAAACCGTGCTGTGAAGCTTTTTTGGTATACGGAAGGATTATATCCGTGAAAGTCGGCGGAAAACAGACGAAAGAAAATATAAAATCAGCAAAGGGGTCTATACAAAAGGGGTTGTCGGATTTATGGGAAAAATATTAAAGAAGGTCCAAAAAGCGGCGGTACATATCCTGATTCTTCTGGGTGTGTTCGTGACTGCCCTGTTCGGGTTTGAGCGCTGGATCAACCAGGATGTTCCAAACACCGCGGAGGGGATGGAGAGTTCCTCGTTTCCGCTGATCTATATGCAGAACAACGATGTGAGCTACAACTGCCTTCACGGCTATGCATACGAGATGGACGTCAATTATATCAGGGATACGGTCACCGTGCTTGGCAGCTCGCACAAGCTGAATATCCAGATTCAGCCGTTCAGCTCAAACATCGAGAGCATTTCTTATGAAATTCTGAGCATCGACGGGAGGGAGTCGCTGGAAAACACGAATGTCGTAAAGACAAAAGAGGAGAACGGCTATATCTGCGCGGTGTTTGAGGTGCAGAACAAAATGCTGATGAATCAGGAATATATTCTGAAGATAAACATCAGCGCGGGGGGCCGCGGCATCTATTATTATACACGTCTGATACTGGAGGACGGACTGCATCTTGCGGGGTATCTGGATTTTGTGACGGGATTTTATGAGAAATGCGTCAACAAGGCGGATCAGGAGGGCCTTGGAACGTACGTGGAACCGGATGAGACGAGCGGAAAGAGCGTGACGCTCGCGAAGATGGACATTCATGACACGGTGAACCAGCTCATGTGGGGCGAGCTGAATCCGCGGATCTATTACAAGCCGACGCCGAGCCTTGTGGATATCAATGAGACGACCGCGTCCTTTGTGATGGAGTACCGCATATCGTCCGACGGGGAGGACGGGGAGACGGATATCTTCAATGTCAGGGAGTTCTACCGCCTCCGCTATACGGATACGCGGATATTCCTGCTTGATTTTACGCGGACGACCGATGAAATCTTCCAGCCGGACGAGACGGTGATCGAGCCGACGGGTATTAATCTCGGCATCACGGATCTGGATGTGGCGTTTGCCTTTGACGAGAAAAAGAACATCATCGCCTTTGTGCAGGAGAATGAGCTCTGGACTTATGACATTCACCGGGACAAGATCTCCAGGGTTTTTGGATTCCCGCAGTCTGAAAATACGGATTATCGTGACTTTTATAACAAGAACAATATCAAGATCCTGCGTGTGGATACGGACGGGAACGTGTGGTTTGCCGTCTCCGGCTATATGAACAGGGGAAAGCACGAGGGAGAAAACGGCGTCGGCATCTATTACTATGAGGACGCTTCCGCGACGGTGGATGAACGTGTGTTTGTACGGACAATGGAAAACTGCGACATGCTGAAGCTGGATATAGGAACGCTGGCTTATGTCACAGAAAACGGAGGGAACTGCTATGTTCTGCTGGAAGGAATCATCTACCGGATCAATCTGCAGGATCACACATGCCGGCGCGTGGCGGAAGGGATCAGAAACGACTGCTATGTAAGTTCGGAGCAGAACCGGTATTTCTGCTGGCTGAAAGAAGGGGAGGCATACAACTCCCAGACATTGTGTGTGATCGATTTTGAGACGGAAACGATCCGGGAGATCACGGGGATCGGCGACGAGCGTCTGCGTCCAGCCGCGTTTATAGGCGAGGATCTGATTTACGGGGCGGCGCTTGCCTCGGATATCGATATCACACATGAAGGCGCCGAACTGTTTCCGATGTACCGCCTTGCGATCGTGAACGAAGCGGGGGAAGAGATCAAGAACTATCAGCCGGGGAACGCTTACGTTACAGGCTGGGAGCTCACGGGAAATATGCTGACACTGCAGCGGGTGACCCGCAATGGGACCGGAGGCTATGAGGAGGCGACGGAAGATCATATTGTGAGCACAAATGTGGAGGAGGATGTGATCTATGGAGTCACGACGCAGAAATCCGGCGTGAAACAGACGGAGATACTGCTCCGCTTTGGGACGACCGTCTCAGACAGGAATCCGCAGGTGGTGACGAGCAAGATCTATACAGGAGAAGGCTCCAGGGAGACGGAAGTTCCGGAGAACGAGGATGCGGAACCGCTTTACTATGTATATGCGGGCGGAAGTATGGACAGCCGATTTTCGGCCCCCGGTCCGGCGATCCGGCGGGCGGATGAAAAGGTCGGCGTTGTGATCAATGAGAAGAAGCAGTTTGTGTGGGAGCGCGGAAACAGGGACGTCACGAGCCTGATAAAGGTGGAAAACGTGCCGGACGCGTTCCGGACGGGGGCGATGGATGTTCAGACGCTTGAGTCAGAGATGGGTACAAAGATCCTGGATCTGACTGGCTGTACGCTGGATATGGCGCTGTACTTTGTCGGCCAGAAGAGGCCGCTTCTTGCAAGGACACCGCAGGGAGTCGTCGCGATCGTGGGATATGACGAGTATAACGTGATTCTGCTGAATCCGGGCGAAGAAGAGACTTATTACGGAGGCATGCAGGACAGCACCGCCCTTTTCGAGGAGGCGGGGAATCAGTTCCTGACATACCTGCCGTGACCGGACCGGGAGCCGCCGGGCGGACGGAAACAGATATTTCGTCCTCCGCGGCCGCCGGAGCGGCGGGAACAGGTCAAAGACAATGTGCACAAAGATTCCGGGAAGCTTTTGTGGATAACTTAGAATTCAACAAAATGTTCCAAAGTTATCCACCGGAATTAACCGGGGAATCCCTGATAAAATAAACTTATGCACCAGGTTATCCACATTATCCACATTTCGGGATGTGGACAGCTCTGTTTATATCGTGGAAAAACAGAACAATTGTTTTGTGAAATATGTCGGATACCAGGGTTTGCCGGAGAATAAGGGGAGAATCTGCGGATTCTCCTGGTTTAACTCATTCATTCGGTCGCAGACACAGTTTCTCTTATCCAAATAAAGAAAGAACACTTTCGGGATCAATCATCCTGAAAGTGTTCTTTTTGTCAGAAATTTTAAGCTGCCGGCTACGACCAGTACCGCACGATTTTCAGCGGTGTATTGTAGTCGTAGTTCGATATCTTGATGCCGCCTGCCGGATACGGCTGCGAGTTGCTGGCGTGAACGATCTGGCCGTCGCCTATGTAGATCGCCACATGGGTCGCATAGTCTCCGTAGCCGTAGAACACGAGATCACCCGGCCGCATATCGTCCACGGATACCAGAACGGCGGGCGCGTATCCCTGGTTGATGTACGAAGAGGAAGGCCCGTGCATCTGGTCGTCGGCCACGCGGAGCAGTTTGATGCCGAAGTTCGCGAATACGGTCATGACAAATCCGGAGCAGTCCGCGCCGTTTGTCAGGCTTGTCCCTCCGTAGACATAGGGGTTGCCGACGTACTGCAGGGCGAAGTTCGCGATCTGCGTGCCCTTGTCGTTGCCGGAAAGGTGCATGTCGGTCTCATTGACGATCACGCCCCGCGTGTCGATCGTGTACTGGACCGAGCCGACCGCGATCGATACGGAAACGGCAAGTTTGCCGTCGGCATAGAAGTAATATTTCAGGCCGCCGATCAGCTGAACGCCCGTCTGCATGACGCCGTCGCTGTCAAAGTAATATTTGCTGCCGGAGATGGTCTGCCAGCCGGTGACCAGCTCGCCGCGGCTGTCATAGTAGTATTTGTTGCCGTCCTTCGTCTCCCAGCCGGTCTGGTTGGACGGCTCCGAGAGAACTCCGTCGGAACCGGCATAGTATTTATTGCCGATCCAGGTGTTGGTGGCCATGATGCCCGAACTCAGAAAATAATAGAAATTCGAACCGATCTTGACCCGCATGTCCTTCGCGGCTTTGCCGTCCGGCATGAAGTAGTAGGTATAGGAATCGATCTTTTTCAGCTTCTTCGTAACTTTCCTGGCGTTGGCGTTAAAGTAGTAAACGGCGTCCCCGATCGCGTTGACTCCTTTCAGGAGCGCGCCGGTGGTGGAGGCGTAATAGATATCATTGATCCACCTGTCCTTTATCAGGACGCCCTTGCTGCTGAAAAAGTAGTAGCTGCCGTTGTACTCGAGCTTTCCGGTCTTCTTGATCCCGGTCGAAGGATCGCAGTAGTAGGTTTTGCCGCTGATTGTCACAAAACCGAACACGTTGGAACCGTTGGAAGTCAGGTAGCGGCCGTCTCTCCAGCAGTTCTTCTGCATGACTCCGTTCGCGTTCAGATAATAAAATTTATTGTTGTACTTGATCCAGCCGGTCTGGCGGCTGCCGTCCGACTTCAGAAAGTAGGTCTTTTGGCCGATGGTGATCCAGCCGGTCTGCATGATCCCGTTCTTATTAAAATAGTACCACTTGTTGTTGATCTTCTTCCAGCCGGTCACATAGCCGGGCGAGGCTGTCTGCGTGTATTTTCTGCCGGCAGCTGTATTTACCCAGGCGGCGCTGGCTGTCAGAACAGGAGAGGTAAGGGTCATAAGGGCAGCCAGAGACAGCAGAAGGAACAGCTTTTTTTTCTTATTCATGTCTAAGCTCCTCTCAGAATACAATTACAAAAGTTTTACGTGTTATCGAAAATACTACCTGATAATTAACAAAAAGTCAACAAGACGGGAAAAGAATTAATAATTTTTGTTATCCGGAATATCGCCGCAAGGGTTGACTTTTCGCGGATTTCTGCGAAAATAAAGTGCGGTTCCGCGCGGGATCCTCCGGGATTTTTGCGCAGGATGGGCAGAGATTACTTCGCGGATATGTGGGCCGCAGCGAAAAGACGCCGCGCACAAAAAGAGAATGGAGGAAAAGGGATGAGACTGAGAAATATCCCCGGCTCGCGGGAAACGGTCGCGGGCAGCCGGTATGTGGTGCAGGAAGAAGTCATGAAAGAAAAGCGGGGGCGGTGGAACGAGGTATTCGGAAACGATCACCCGCTTTATATAGAAGTGGGAATGGGAAAAGGGAAGTTCATAGCCGAGCTGGCAGGCCGCCATCCGGAATATAATTTTGTCGGGATCGAAAAGTATTCGAGCGTGCTTGTGCGCGCCGTGAAGAAAAGAGAGGAGCAGCCGGAGCTCGAAAATCTGCTGTTTTTGCGGATGGACGCGGAGGAACTGCCGGAAGTGTTCGGCGCGGAGGAAGTGGCGGGCATCTATCTGAATTTCTCGGATCCGTGGCCGAAGGAGCGCCACGCGAAACGCCGTCTTCCGAGCAGGGAGTTTCTGGCCCGGTATGATAAGATCCTCGCGAAGGACGGCAGGGTGGAATTTAAGACGGATAACAAGGATCTGTTTGAATTTGCGCTGGAGGAGGCGAAAGAGTCAGGCTGGATTGTGGAAGCGTGTACGTTCGATCTTCATCATGACGAAGTGATGGCACAGGGAAATATCATGACGGAATACGAAGAGCGGTTTTCCGGCATGGGGCAGGCGATCTGCAAAATGATTATCCGGCGGCAGCAGGTCCTCTCATAAAAGCATCCGCGTTCCGGCGCTTTTCGGCCGCGGCGTCGGATCCCTTACATGGAGATACGGAACGCAGGACCTTTTGGTCCGGGCGTCATATGATGGAAAAAAGGGTGACGGAGGGAGCGGCCGGATGAAAAGAAGAAAGATATTCGCGGCGCTTGACAAAATGACCTCGGGGATGCAGAGGACGAACCGGAAAATGATACGGCTGAAAAACTCGCTGGAAGAAGTGAAAGAGCAGATTGACCGGATCGGCGAAAAGAAAAGATAGAAAAACAGATCAGATGGATCAGTGGAAAGAAAAGGCAGAAGAACGGATTGGCCGGATTGGCGGGAAAAAAGATAGAAAACAGACGGGCAGGAGGAAAAGCGCCTCCTGCCCGATCGAATTTCATGGTATCGTCCGCTAATCATAATCGTCAGATCCGCGGGAAGCGAGCGCTTCCTCGATGCGTTCTTCAGAGATATGACGCCGCTTGAGCCGGTACTGCAGGTAGCGGTCGATCAGATAGCTCAGCACGGCCACGACGGGTACGCCGAGGAACATGCCGATCACTCCGGCGATGGAGCCGCCCACGATGATCGAGAAAATGATCCACAGAGGCTTGATGCCGGTGGAATTTCCGAGGATCTTCGGGCCGAGGATCAGTCCGTCGAACTGCTGCAGACAGAGGATCATGATCGCGAAAATCAGGGAATCAACCGGTTTGACAAACAGAAGGATCAGAATTCCCGGAACGGCGCCGATAAACGGTCCGAAGTAGGGGAGCATGTTTGTCACGCCGACGATGAGGCTGATCAGAGGAGCGTAATCCATGCCGAACATCATCATCAGAAAGAAACACAGCACACCTATGATCGTGGAGTCGATGAATTTTCCGACGACGAAACTGCTGAACAGGCGGTTGCACTCTGTGAGAATCTCATGGGCGACGGGAATATGCTTTTCCGGCATGAACGCGTAGATGATGCGCCAGCAGGAACGCATGAGCCGCCGCTTGTCATAGAGCATATAGACGGATACGATGATCGTGATCAGCACGTTGATGATCCAGGAAGCGATCGACATGGAGACCGTATAGATCGTCGGCACCATGTTTGTGATCATCGATCGGATTGCTCGGATCAGATCGGGGATCGTATCGTTCAGCGGCTTCATGACGACGTCCCAGTTCAGATCCGGAAAGCGCTCTTCCAGAAAGGCCAGCTGCTCAAGCAGCGTGTCGTACGCGTGCGGGATATAGTTCGCGAAATCCATGGCGTTGTTGATCAGTTCAGGAACAACGTATGTAATCGTAACGGAGATAAACCCAAGTACGATGATGTAGGTGATCAGGATGGAGAGGATCATGTGAGCGGAATGTTTCATCGGAATCCGGGTCTTTTGGATGATCTTTCCGAACAGCCGGTAAAACATACGGACCATAGGGTTCAGAACATAGGCCAGCAGGGCGCCGAACACAAACGGACTCAGGACTGCCAGAACCTGTCGGATGATCTCTCGCGTGCTCTGGAAGTCAATGATTGCCTTGATGATCGTGACCGTGATGATCGCCATGATCGCGCCGTAGATGCAGATTGTGAAATATTGACTGTTTTTGATAAAACGCTGGCCGCGCGCCTCTTCATCCGGAGAAGAAGGAGCGGGAGCGGAAGAAGGAGCGGCAGGCGTTTCAGGGACAGAAACTGTTTTCTGACCGGCAGCTCCGGTTTCCGGGATCGGCGGCGCTTCTTTTCTGACAGGAACAGCGCTCGCCGGTTTTGAACGTTTCATGCGGTAAAAATCCTTTCTAAGAAATAAATGTGGCGGATCCGAAAAGCCATGCCTTTCCGTAAAAACGTGAAACGCATGATTTTTCAGCTCTGATATTCCTATTATAAAATGTTTTTTCGTCCGTTGCAAGTAAGACGGGGATAAAATACCGGAATTATAGATGGAGCGGATTACTGTTCACTCCCTTGCAGGTCGTGAACCATTAACAGCCGCAAAGGGACAGGGCGTCTCCGGATGAACCTTTGTATGAGTTCATCCGGAGACGTTTCTGGCTCGTGCGGCGTCCGGAGTCGTTAAACTTAACAGCATTGGGTCGTGAACAGCAACGATTGTTCTGATAAAAGAACAAAAAAAATAAAATCAGGACTTGCAATTTAAAAAGGTTTGTATTATAATCCCGTTTTCAACACTTGAAGGACAGGAAAGGGCCGAAATTCCTCGATTTTACGGGGAATTCCGGCCTTTACAGCTGGACAGGAATGTTGTATGTGAGGGCTTACTTTAAAAATTTTTTTATCATGGCATTCAGTTCTTTTGGCCTGTAGTGGAGCCGGTCCAGCGGCAGCATTGTCAGCCGCGTCAGCGCGTCAAGAGCCCTGCTTCCATTATAAAGCGCCATGTATTCCATGTCATGAACGCTGGCAACATTCATGTTTTTCAGTGTGGTGGTCAGATCGTCCACCGTCACATGGGTTCCCTGGTCATCAAGTTTCGCTTCCAGCAGCCGGTATACCAGCAGCGCCGTGTAACAGATCAGGAAATGCGCCCGGATACGTTCCGGGAGCCGGTGGTTCACCGGACGGCCGTTAAAGCTCGTCTTCATGATCCGGAAACAGTCTTCGATCTGGTATCTTTTCCCGGATACCGCCAGGATCTCCTTCACTGGATCGTCCAGGTTGGTCGCCACCGCGTAATAACCGTCATATTTTTCTTCTTCCGCGATCTTATCTTTATCCAGGGTATATTCCACAGATGCTTTTTCCCCGGATTTCGTCTTTGCGGTCCTCTTGAGGAAGCGCTTCACGTCATTCGGCCCTTTTTTGATCTCTTCCGGGTCTTTCAGGGACAGGAGCCTTTCTGCCCGTTCCACCTGCCGGGCCCGCAC
>CANRGB010000102.1 GCA_947630005.1 uncultured Lachnospiraceae bacterium | reverse complement strand
AGCGGCACATTGCAGGCTCCCGTGTTGTAGCCGCCCCCGTGAATGTAGACGAAAACCGGCAGCTTCTCTCCTTTTTCAGGACGCTGAATATTGATCGTCAGACAGTCCTCGCTGCCTTTCAGCTGTCCCTCATCAAACTGAACCGACTCCGGTCCGTATTCTTTCGCGTCAAAAACTCCGTCCCATGATATGGGGCGCGCCCTTTTAAAGCGAAGCTCTCCCACCGGCGGCTGTGCATACGGGATACCAAGATATTCCACAAGACCACCCCTGAGGTATCCTTTTACTTTTCCGCTTGTCGTTTCCACAATATATTCGCTCATTTTTCCGTCTCCTTTTCCTTTTTCCGCAAAGATCCGGGATTTCCTCAATTCTCCTTTTCTCTGCGAAGGCATCAATATTTCTGTGAATCCTGTGTCCTGTTTCTTTCTTTACTGCTATGATCTGCAGCCACCGGTTTCTTCTTTTTTACAGAATTCACCGGATAATCCACCGGTTTCCTTTCTTCCCTCTTCCAAAATCTACGGAAGTCTCGGCATCTCGCAGACCTTCCTTCCCAACTCACGCAGATCCGCGGTACTCCCCGTCATCTCCTGAATGGCAAAAGCCCTCTTTCTTGGCTGACAGCCATCGCACGGCTCCGTAAAGAGTCCAAAGTAAACCTCCGTCAGTCCGCCAATCTGATTGCTCTCGATACCGTCCCGCTCAAGCATGGCTTTTTCACAAAGAAGGCGGAAATTATGTACCGTCCGCACGTTATTCATATTCCACGCCATCTCCAGAATCTTCTTGTTGTAATAGGCGTACCGTTCTTCCCATTCAGGATTTCCGCAGTCCGTGAATCCCGTCTCGGTCATGATGATCTCCTTGTGACCGTCGCCGTACTTTCTCATCACCTTGTACACAGAATCTCCAAACGCTCTCCAGAGGCTGTCCGGCTCGTCCACATCAAGGAAAAGATCATAGTCCCCATCCACGACTTTATTTGTAAATACATACGGATGCCATGCCACAATATCAAAATAATCGTCCGTGTTGTCCGACCAGAATTTTCCGGACTTGATGCGGCTGTATAATTTGTCGAGCGTCCACGCCGCTCCGAACATAACCGGGAGATAATCCGGCATGTCTCCGCCCAGCGTCGGCGTGCTCAGCGCCGGCGAGAAGGAAGCCACCTTCGCGTTCGGATTTCCTCTGCGCACTCCTTTCGCCGAAAAATACTGGAGATCCACCGCGATATCCATCTTCTCGTCCGCCGTGAACGGATGGCTCATATCGCTGTCCAGAAATCCGTCCGGATGCAGGAACGCGTTCAGATTCCACTCATTGCCTACCTCCCAGATCGCCACCTGCGGGAACAGTTTCGCCATCGTGCACCACGACTCTTCAAGCATTTCCAGTGTCTTCATGTAAGCGCTTCCCGGCGTCAGATCTCTCGCCGGAACCGCATGGCCTTTTCTCTGTTTACACCCTTCGGGCAGAAACCACTCATGGCTCATGCCGGTAACCTCGATGTCGAGCTCTGCCGCGCGGTCTAAAAGCTCCTGATGCCTCTTTACGACCTTCTCATTCGGTGTCACCGGATCAATCAGGATATCCGTGATGTGCATCCAGGAACGGTACGCGTTGCATCCCATCCCCTTGATCAGATCCAGGTAAGCAGCAGCCGGAATCTTCGTATCCTCTTCCCTCTGGATCAATGGTTCTCCTACTCCATAAAAACGTTCATGTGCCAAAATGAAAACCTCCTTCTTCTCTTTTCCGTTTTTTTTAAGCGGCAGCCTTTCCTCTATTAGGCGAAAGGCTGATTCCTGCTTCATACCCGGACACGTGACATGACAATTCAGCGTCCGCGGAATTTATTTTTGTATAACTCGTTTCTGTATGTTCATTATAAAAAATTCCCTCCCGTCAAAAAAGGGAAAATCCTACCTGGACTTTCCCTTTTCCGACTTTCCCTGTTGTTTTCCGCATCCGTCGGCAGTTCTTTCATCCTATCGGCACAGCCTCCGCCCTCTGCCGGAACGACTGCGGCGATTCCTCAAACTGCTTTTTAAAAGCTCTGTTGAAACTCGTATAATTGTAATAACCTACCTGATACGCGACCTCCGTGATCGGCAGATCCGTGGATTCTAAAAGCAGTCTTGCTTTCTCCATTCTGCAGGCGACGATGTAGCTCTTGACGGAAACATTCATCTTCCTTCGGAATATGCGCGTCAGATAATCCTGATTGAAGTGAACGTTGTCCGCGATCTCCTGCATCTCCAGCGCGTCCGAAAGATGATCTCTTATATATTTCACGGTTGCCTCCACCGGATCCAGATCCATGTCGTCGCTCTTTGCCATCTCCTCCAGCTGCCCCAGCGAGCAGTCGATCCACCGTTTCATGCTCTGTATGTTTCTTGTCGCGTTCTCAAAACAGTCCGCGTGCTCCGGTTTCTCCGTCAGGCGGCTCAGTACGATCTTATGCTCCTGCGCGTATTTTGACAGCATCTCCAGATACCGGGTATGGAAATAATAAAACTGCCGCTTATTCAGACCGCCGCCCACGTCCAGCTCGTCAAGATAGCCGAAGAGATCCTGACGCACTTTTGGGATCTTCCCGCCGCAGAGAATCTGCGCCCATCTTCCGAACTTATCACCCGCTCCAAAGTCCAGCCGCACCAGATTCTCCGCCTCCGTATAGAGAACGACGCCATGATCTTCCAGATGCTGGCTGTCCATGAAAAGCAGACTCTCCATCTCCTCCGCTACATCCTCGATCGGAACTGTCTTTCCCACATAGGCAATCAGTTTCACATCCGCGTATTTCCGGATCATCTTTGTATACTGAACGGCAAATTTCCTGCACAGTTCAAAAATACCGCTGCCGTCCATGGCGCCGCATATCGCGATCTGCGATCTCTCGCCAAACTGTATCACATCCTGCCAGTCTGCTGCTTCCGACACTGTCATCTCAAACAGTTCCTGCGCGACATTGTGGATCACAAACCGGTCCAGCCGCCCGTACTCCTCAGCGCGCCAGGTTCTCACCATCAGAAGCACCACGCCGAACGACCAGTCCGGATTAATGCTCAAATGAAGCTTTTCAATCTGATGCTCAATCGCCTCTCGATCGGAGGATGTATTCTCGTAAAACAGGTCTTTCCAGAAATCCCTTGCGATCCGCCGCTCGTTCGCCTCATACACACGGATTTTCGCGCGCATATTCTGATATTCACGCCGCTCGCGTATCACCATTCCAAGAATCTCCCGCAGTTTTCCGGCTTCCAGAGGTTTCAGAAGAAATCCTTTTCCTCCAAGCTCCATCGCCTGCTGTACGCTGGAAAAATCCGCGCGGCTGCTCATAAAAATACAGGCCATATCCAGCCTTTCCTCACGGATCCACCGGACAAGCTCCAGCCCTGAACCGTCCGGCAGTTCAACGCTTACAAGCAGAATATCAATACCCTGTTTTAAAATCAGGGGCTTCGTTTCTTCTATATCCGCCGCGCTGAAACACCGGCTGATGCCCGAACCTGGCAGTTTCAGTATGGCTTCTGTCTCCTGTATTGCACTTCTCTCATTATCCACAATCAAAAGATTCATATGTCCCCACCTATCCTGCGGAAGTTACTTCACTGCCTGTCCACGTTCATGCCCGGAAAATCCTGTATCCTTCTTAAACAAATCAGTATCTTCTTTTCCCTTCTGAAAGAAACATCTCAGTCAAAGACGGCCTCCGCGCCGTCCGGAAGACAGTATTCCACCTGCAGTCTTCCCTGGTCTGATTTCTGCGGAGACGATCCCGGATCCGCAAGCTTCCACGATACCTCCACATCTCCTATCGGTGTCCGCACCTTCCCCGACGCGCCTGTCAGATATCCGGGTACCGGCGCGATCTTCACTTTCCTGTATCCGGGCTCTGCCGGCCGAACCCCGAGAGTCACGCTCGGAAGCTCATACAGAATGAGGGATCCCCAGGCATGGCATTCGCTTCTCGCGTACGCCTCGGATTCCACACAGGTGGTGCAGTGATTGTCGATCATTCTTCTCCACACATTCCAGTACTGATTCGTATACTTGTACAATCCTGTCTGTTCCAGCGCGCGGAACAGATAAAAGCTCATGGCCACGGTACACTGTGTGTAATTTTTATCATGAACGGTTTCAAGAAGAATCTTCTGCCCTTCCTCCACACCAATCGTACCTGTCAGAATCCCGAACACCTGACAATGCTGGCTGTATTCCTCCACTCCCGGAGAGTCCTGAAGCATCCCGTTTTTCCCGGTGCAGTATTCCGCAACCGCCTGCCGCACCTTTTCGGCACGCGTGCGGTAATCCCCGGCAGTCTCCGCGCGGCCCAGATAATCCGCAAGCTTCGCGGCATGCTGCAGTCCGTAAATATACAAAAGACTTTCCATCGTAAGAGGTCCGCGAAGACCTGCCGGCGGCATCCCGTCCGTGTCGTTCCACTCCTTCGCCCAGTCAATAAACGACCAGAAACAACCTTTTCGGTTCCGCCCTCCGATCTTTGTCACATACCCTTCCGGCGCCAGATGGCTGTCAAAAAAATTCAGAACCCGGTCAATAACCGGCAGATGTTCCTCAATCAGGGCCCTGTCCCCAAAATACATCATATGATCATATACCATCAGAATATAATAAATGGAAAAGCCGGGAATTACGTTGACGCTGCAGTTTGGATAGCTGCAGTTCAAAAGCCCGTCCGGCCGCTGTGCGCGGCGCATATCGTCTATACACTTCCTCGCCAGACGATCGTCCGCACTGACCGCATAGGTATAGAGGATCTGCAGTCTCGCATCCATGATATACTGAAGCTGTTCGTAAAAGGGACAGTCTTCATACGTCTCGTGCATACAGCGCCGGAGCGTCCGCTCGCTGATCTCCCAGACCGCTTTCAGAGTTTCATCCGACGTCGCGACCGAAGTCCCCACCGAAAGAGGGTAACCGGTTTCCTCATAAGCAAGCGAGCACAGCGTCAGCGGCTCCTCCCCCGTGACGATGCGCAGCTGCAGAAAGCGGAACGTCCGGAACCAGAACGGCTCATAAGCTTCCGGGGCTTCCGGGTTTCCGAATCCGTCTACAGTATACTGATCCTCATATCCCTGCAGGTGTCCGTTTATAATATCGATCCGGTCGCCTTTTACCGGAACCATCTCCGGTCCCGACACGCCGTCCTGCACATACGCCTCAGAATACAGAAACGACACTGCAGAACCGGCCCCGCCGCAGAACCGCGCTTTCAGATAGCCGGTCATCTCTTCGCCGGCATCGATCTCTATACATTCTTCGCTTTTTGCGGGGATCACAAGGCTCTCCTGTCCCTGCAGAAAAGCAAGCCACTTTTCTCTCCCGTATAAAGAGCTTTTTATATTTATAATCTCCGAAAAATTCCTTTTTTTCCGATATAAAAACGGAATTGTGCGCGGTTTTGGATTTTCCAGGCACCGGGCAGCCCGGAATCTGTCCCATTTGTAGGAACTGGCCTTCTCCCAGCCGCTGTCATCATAGCCGCAGCTTTTCCAGCCGGACAGATCCCGGCTTCCCTGCGCCCTCTCATGGATGATCAGAGGGGCAAAACGTTTCTCCTCGCGCACGAAAACCACATGATCATCTCTTTTGCATTTCCATGAAGAATCTGCCGACAGATCATACCGTTTCCCGCGGCTATCCGACACATAACCTGTCACATACAGTCCCGGAAGAGCAGTCCGGATCATCCCGTGATTCCCTTTCTCGGGATCCTCCGGATAGCGCAGGACTGCTGCCGACAGCACGTTTATCCCCTGCCGCATCCAGGGCGCTGCGGAAATTGTATCATAAAACCACACATTGTGATCTCCCCTGCTCGGTCCTGCCTCCACAAATTTACCATTAATATACAGCTTGTACCTGGTATCCGCGGAAATCTGAATTTCACCGCCGGACGGTACTCCCTCTATCTCTATCGTTTTTCGGAACAGCATGATATAAGGATACTCCTCCGCGGATCCATCTGATGACATCCATATCCAGTTTGACTCCATATTTCGTTCCATGAATCTATCCCCTCATAATAAAAAACTGTTTCAGTAAGCTTTCATGCTCTGCAGACAGAGCATGAGCATAAACGAAAGCCGATTTTAATCATACCATTTCCGCTTGCCGTAAAATTTGCATTATCCGATTTTATTGACACATTTTCCGACCTCTCACGCATCGGATATCCCGGCTGACCGTATCATACCGCCTTATATCTCATTTCATCCTTCCGGCGGTACCCGTCTGACAATCAGAACGGCCAGCGCCGCCATGAATACGGCCACCAAAAGAAGCGGGATCATCCCGTCAACGTACCCTGCCCAGCCGGAAAGATCGTAGTACAGCATATAGCAGATCATGCTCAGCGCTGCCGCAATGACCGCCGCCGCAAACAAAACGACCGCTTTGTTCCAGGCAAGGAATCCCAGAGCATAGAGCGCATTGATTTCCAGAAAGGCCAGACCGGTCCAGGCGACGATCAGAAAAAGTTCGGAGGTAACCTGCCGGTGAAATATAAACTGAGTCGCAATAAGCAGAATCATATAAGAAACCGCGCCTGCCGCCAGGATAATCTCAGAAGAAAAGAAAGAACCATCCGTATCCGCTCCTGCGGCTCCGCGGATGATCATGACCGCTGCGGCGACGCCAAGGATCAGCGCAGGGATCAGCAGCCAGCCGGACTTTATCCCTTTGACAGCCCCTGCGGGTCTGAACGCCAGTATCCACCAGAGCAGATAGAATATGCAGCAGCCGGTCAGCCAAATATCACCCCAGAACATTTTCCGCGCCGGATTACCTGTTTCAAAAATCATTTTGTCCACCTCCGATTTTCTGTCTGATCGGGCAGGAGGCGGTTTTCCTCCTGCCTGCGCATAATTAATAATCCGAACCCATCCCCGACAGGAAATGAGTTCGGATTATATAATTTCATGCGGTTAGTGGGACTCGAACCCATACGCCCTGCGGCACAGGAACCTAAATCCTGCGCGTCTGCCAATTCCGCCATAACCGCAAATCAGATAGTTTCATATTGCCTATCATCATACAACGGTTTTCCCGTCTTTGTCAATTTATTTTCCGAAAATCCATCGTTAAGTTTTAGTATCATAAACTGCCGCCGCATCTGTGCTTCCCGCGCAGAGGAAACCGCATTCTTTTCCTTCCGGTATGACCGGCCGCAGCAAAAGCTATTCCGCATTTGACGAATATCTTCTGTCTGTGCTACTATTACTGCAAAATAAGCAAAAATATGGAGGTACAGCAATGTCATCATACGAAATCATTCAGATTGACAGCCAGACATGGCGCATAGAGGATCAGGGAGTCCGCTTCTTTCTGCTCACGGGAGACAGGGAAGCTCTGCTCATCGACAGCGGCATGACGGTACACAACGCGAAGGAGATCGCGCACTCTCTGACGGATCTTCCCGTCCGCCTTCTGAACACACATGCGGACCCCGATCATATCGGAAGCAACCAGGAATTTGACACCGTATATATGAATCCGGCGGAACTTTCAAATTATCACAAAACACAGCGCCGAACCGGGGACATCACGCCCATATGGGACGGGGATGTGATCGATCTCGGAAACAGACCGCTTCAGGTGATCACTCTGCCGGGACACACGCCGGGAAGCGTCGCTCTTCTCGATATAACGCGCCGGGTGCTCATCAGCGGCGATCCGATCCAGGACGGAAATATCTTCATGTTCGGCATTCAGCGGGAGATCTGCGCCTATCGTCACAGTCTCAAAAAACTGGAACGGTTTATGGATCAATTTGATCAGATCTATCCCTCCCACGGAACCTTCCCGGTTATGCCGTCTCTGATCGGGGAGCTTCAGGCCGCGGCAGAGAAAATAATCGCCGGAGAGATCACGACGACGGACGCATCCATGTTCGGGAATCCGATCCGGAAATACGACGCCAAAGCGGCAGTTTTCCTCCTAGATAAAGAATAAAGTCCTTTTTCCGTAATGCTTTATTCCTGATACTTTGCCGGAAAACGGGACATTCCGCGCAGACACCGCGGTTTTCGTCCTTTCTTCTCAGTCATTCTCATGACGCCGCGGGGACACGAGCCGCAGTATGCCCCGCCCCGCGGCATGTACCGCGTCTTTGAGCAGATACATCAGGGACGACGCGGCGAACGCGCACACAAACACCGTCGGCGCCACCACCGGATAATACTTCCACCGATCCAGAACATCCGGGACGCGCGAGAGAAATTCCGCATAGATGAGCTTGTCAAAGATCCAGGAGAGCAGGTACAGTCCGAGCGATACACGGGAGATCCAGAGCAGGATCCCGCGGATCAGACGCGGCCACCGGTCGGGATGCAGGTGCAGCAGAAACAGGAACAGAAGCGACGCCGTGATCAGGTTTTCCCCTCCCCAGGCGCTGTTTGATCCCCAGACAAAGTCCAGACCGTCGCTCCGATAGAAATTATAGGTGCCGAACACCAGCACCGCCGCAAGAAACAGCAGAATATTGGCCGGGCGGGAAAGCCTGCATCCGTACTCCCTCAGATACATTCCAATAAAATAATAAGTGATCGGATACATCCCGGTGAAAAAGCTGGGGATCAGCTTTGTATAGGACGTTGAGAGCGACGGCGAAGCCCACCATCCTTTTGTCACAAGATCAAAATTATTCAGGATCTTCGGAAGCATGGTCAGGAAGATCATGGTCAGAATCAGAATCTGCTTCCTGCGCTTCCCCGTGCTTCTGGCATCATCCGTATTCTTTGCGCTGTTCTCTCTTTCTTCCTCCGCCTCCAGACTGTGGTAAGCCCCGTTCAAAAACGGAATGATCAAAAAGAGGCCGATATACATCTCGATATACCATGCGTAATTTGCTCCTGAAAAATCCAGAATCGCGAAGACGGCACTCTGCAGTGTCACCATTTCCCCCTGCACATATTTCTTAAACAGCAGACAGGCAATGCTCGCCAGCACATAAATCTCGATCGTCTTCCAGATCCCCTTATAGTATCCGCGCGTCAGTTTTTTCTGCCACATCAGATACCCGGTCAGGATCATGAACAGCGGAACGCAGACCATGAAGCACGCGCGCATCAGGGACATGATATACATATCCGTCCCGACGGTTGGAAAATAATAGAATCCGCAGTTCAGCAGAAAATGTACTGAGATCACGCTGTAAGTCGCGACGCAGCGGATCAGATCCGCGTTCATATCACGTTTTTTTCCTGCTCCGGGAGGGACTGCTCCTGTTTTCCTGTTTTGTTTTCCATTGAGGCTGCGCACATCCGTTTCCTCTTTCTTTGATCCGTACTCTCTCATTTTCTTTCGTTCCTTTCCTTTCTTCCCTCTTTTTCTTTTCCTTTCTCCTTTTTCTTTTTCTCCCCCTCATTCTTCCGCTTATCCCTTTTTTCACTCCCCCTTTATTTTCCTGCTTTTCCTTTCTCTCTTACTCTCTCATTCTCACGCTTTTCCTTTTTCCTCTTTCTCCCCCTCATTCTCGCGCTTTTTCCTTTTTCACTCCCCTTTCATTTTCCTGCTTTCCTTTCTCTCTTACTCCCTTCATTCTCGTGCTTTTCCCTTTTGCCCCTCCATTTCCCCGCCTTTTCTTTTCATTCCGCTTCTCTTTCCGGTCCCTGCCGCTCCTCACGGGGCTGTATACTCCCTTTCTGCACAATTCGGGCTTTCGGATAAATCCGTTCCATGCGCTCGTCAGGAAATCTTTCATCCAGGTATTCCTCCGCCTTTGTCCCCGCCGGCACCCCGTTATACCTGTCGGAATACCGTTCAAGAGCCGCTGACGAGACGGAAATATCGACTACCATGAATAAAATCAGTCCCCACATCAGTACCGGTCCAATCTTTTTCGGAATTTTCTCGATCAGGGCCGACAGATGCGGATAAATCCCCTTCAGCCAGACAACGGCGACGATCCCCCAGAAAAAGCAGTACAGAAGATTCACTCTCCCGCCAAGATTAAACGGGATGGCACTGTAATCCCAGAACACGGTTCCGAACACCAGTTCTGTAAACACGCTGCACAAATATTCGTACGCGCCCCCGAGCACGGTCCCGTAAATAAATATATAGCGGTCGTTCCTTTTTCTGTACTTATACAGCATGCCGGTCAGCACCGCGCAGCCAAATCCCCAGATGATGCTGAACGGCCCGTAGACGACGCTGCTGCGGCTCATCCAGAACCCCATGGTCAGCCGGCAGAACACCACCTCGACCAGGTCTCCCAGAAACGCGCCAATAAAAAACAGACCGGCCAGTTTGTAAAAACAGCATCCTTCCGCAAATTTTGTCCCGGCAGCGCTCCCCGTCTCCGCCCGCGCCCTGAGAATCTTCTCCGTACTGATGTTCGGATAGGATTTTTCCAAACGGCGTCTGACATGGCGCGTGATCGCGTTTCCGAAATTCATGGAAAGCTGATGCATATTTTCCGCCATGTTCTCAAACTGCCGGATCTTGATCCTCCATTTCCAGACGACGGTAAGCACACAGAACAGGTCGATCAGCATACAGAGGCCAAGTGCGGCCAGCAGAATCAGTCCCAGCCGTTTCGGAAGAAAAGAACAAAACCTCGAGATCAGCGGATTGCCAAACCACAGCACAAAGATGCTGCCAAAGCCAGCTTCGAGAACCATGGAAACGCTTACGTATCCGTCTTCTGCCAGCGGGCTGAAGCTGAATCCTGCGCCGGTTTCATCCGCCACAGACGCGCCCTGCCGCTCTGCGCAGGCACGCTCCCCTTTACTTTGTCTGCACGTAAACCGGATTCTCCCGGATTCCCACCACTTCCGGCGAAAAATCCGCTCCAGAACCACCCCGGTCAGCGCGATCAGCACCGCGCAGATGACCATACCGCCGACGAACAGAAAAACAAAATGACCTTTCAGTTCCAGCAGAAAAATGCTGAAAGTCACGGCCGTCACTCCGTAGATTGGACAGAGCGGGAGGTTCAGAACCCCGGTATTCACAAAGGTTCTGCGGCAGACCGCCGCCAGGGCCACGCTCTGACACCACCCCGCAAAGGAATAAACAAAAAAGAACCAGCCCAGCTCGTAAAGCGTATATTCCATGACATCCTCCCTTATTCATCCAGACAAAAGCAAACCATACGAAATCCCTGCCAGAAGCAAAGAAAGTCTTCACCAGAACCAAAACCGGTACGGGCCGTCTGTATCAATTCTCATGTATTTTCGCGCATGTTATCGGCAGCTTTCGACATATTGTAGCAGAACCCTGTTAATTATGCAATTTGATAAACTGATATTTTTCTTAATATTCTCTGATGAAAAAAACAAGATCTGCAAAAACATAAATTTGTGAGGGAGCAGACCACGGACAATCCGGCTTTAAAAAAGGAGCCATACCGCAGCTCTTCCGGGGTATGGCTCCTTTTTTCACTTATGCGCAGGCCCAGGCAGGGAAACCAGCTGCTGACGCAGCACCTGGGCCGCGCAGACGAGCAGGAAGAAAAGCCGCCTCCTACTCGATTACAGCAGGCTTCTTCTCAGCCTGGGGAGCATCCGCTTTGCGCGTCTGACTCCCTCTTCGGCTTTGATCCTGACAGCCTGTATTTATTATCTGTATCTTTTTCTGCCTACATTCTCTCCGCCTTGCTCTTGATGATCTTCGCCGGACATTTCTCGGCGCACTTGCCGCAGCCGGTGCACTTCGAGTAG
>CANRGB010000101.1 GCA_947630005.1 uncultured Lachnospiraceae bacterium | reverse complement strand
AGAGACGTGTATTTTGTTCCGCTTGAGGATTACAACCGTCTGACCGGCCGGAACGAGACGCTTGCGGACAACGAAGTCCTTCTGTACGCGGCGCGTCAGGATTACGGCTATGACACAATCACGATAGAGGGGATGGAGACGCGCACCGTGAAGAAACAGGTGGAGAAATTTGTGGACAACGGGAATGAGTCGGCGGACATTGTCTCATCGCTCTATCTGATCGTGCCGGATATAACGGACATCGAGGAGGCGGACGCGGCGCAGAGGAAGGTCTATGAAAAATGGTATTCGAGCCCGCATCATATGTACGGGTTTGACACCTCCGCCGATGAGGAAGAGCAGCAGGCGCTTGCGCGGGAGATCGAGGCAAAGTTTACTCTGATGGCAGAGAAAGGGAAAACTTCCGCAAGCTATAGGCTTGACAGCCGCGCCAGGGAGCGGGACGGCTTCTATGCGCTCTATGGCAGTATGTTTGTACTCGGCATTCTGCTTGGCATCATCTTTATCGCGGCGACCGTGCTGATCATGTACTATAAGCAGGTTACGGAAGGCTTTGAGGATCAGGCAAGGTTTGAGATCATGCAGAAAGTCGGCATGACAAAGCGGGATATCCGCAGGAGCATCCACTCGCAGATGCTGACCGTCTTCTTCGCGCCGCTTCTGCTTGCGGGGGTTCACACTTCGTTCGCGTTCCCGATCGTGCGCAAGCTGCTGATTCTGTTCGGGGTTATAAACCTGCGGCTGATGATCTCGGTGACCGTCGTCTGCTTTCTTGTGTTCGCATTGTTTTACACGCTTGTTTACATTGCGACGTCAAAGGTGTATTATGGAATTGTGAGCGGACCGGGAGAATAAACAGGATTTTTTGTGCCGTCCGCCTGCCTTTCATGGTCTGCCGCGCGGCACAAAATCTGCCGAAAGCGCCGGCGGAAAAAAGAAATCTGGGAGAAAAGATATGCGGGAAGAAATGGATAGCAGGAAGAAGGAACTGACGGGGAAGAAGAAGATCAGCGCGGGAAAGCAGATAAAGATCATGATTCTGGCGTGGATCTGCTGGAAGCTGTGGAGCATACCGTGGAAAAAAGCGCGGCAGAGGAGAAGGTGATGTTTTGGAAATAAGAGAGGGCAGCGCCGGAGCGAATAGAATCGGTCACAGAAAGAGAACCGAAGCCGCGGACTATGAGATTATGCACGGAGAAGACTGTGTTGCCAGAATCAATACGAGGGGAGCCGCAGTTTTTATCAGCGAACAGTTTTGTCCCTATGATCTGTATCTGGAAGAAGGACATGATTTTGACGTTCAGATCGATAATATGAATAATTTCTATCATTGGTGCGCATCCAGGGTGCTGACTCTTGACAGAAAAGTCAGTGTTTTGACTTTAAACAGGTCAGGTACGAAGAAGAAACGTATGCCGGGGAAAAGGTATCCAGGAGCCGGCTTGTGACTTCAAAAGAGTATTCCATTGTCTCAAAATCCTCATTTGACATCTATGCGTGCAATCATGATCTTGACACGATCGAAGAGTGTCTGAAAGTCGATCCGAAAACGTATTATGGGATGAATATCATCGATTATCTGGTAGGAAACACCGACAGGCATCCGGAAAACTGGGGATTTCTGGTTGAAAATAAAACAAACAGGTATGTTTCGCTGTATCCGCTTATGGACTTCAATCAGAGCTTTCAAAGTTACGATACGATTGACGGAGCAAACTGTCTGACAGTGTATCCCCGGAGGATGACGCAGCGGGAAGCCGCGCTGGAGGCAGTCAAAAAGATCGGACTGAATCAGACGAAAAAGATCGGGGAGGCTGTCTTTGAGGATGCGCCTCAGTGGAAAGACATGTTTTACAGAAGACTGTCTGAACTGCAGATCGAGTAGGAGGCGGCTTTTCCTCCTGCTCGTCTGCGTGCCCCAGGTGCTGCGGCAGCAGCTGGTTTCTATGCCTGGGCCTGCGCACGAAAAAGAAAAAGTCCAGTAAACACTGGACTTTTTAAACAGGGGTTGAGAGAATCGAACTCCCACTAAGAGTTTTGGAGACTCCTGTCATACCACTTGACCAAACCCCTCCGTGAACAACTCACCTTGTCTTTTATATCATGAATAGGGTATTTTGTCAACTGCTTTTTGACAGATTTTGAATCAGATTTTAAAACACTTTCTATCTGGCAGCTGATCACGGAGCAGACAGCAGTCCTGCGGCGGCCAGCGGGAAATCAGATCTTCTGCATAAAGTTTTTATGCCGGTCTCCGGCCTGTATAATTAATCTACGTAAAGCCGTTCGGTTCTGTTTTCGGCGGGTGACTAAAGGCCGGGCCCTTTCATCACTTCCTCTTTTGAATAAGCAGGCTGATATTCCGAATCCTCGTTCTGGTATGCTTCAATAGCCGCGATTTCGTCCGGAAGAGATCTCAGTTTCTGCAACATTGGATAAAGCAAAGTCTGCGGGAATGCTTGAATAGTATAAGTCATCCGGGCAAATATCCTGTCCGTTTTTCCATACAACTGTAAAGCCGTCAACATTTACGGTTTTAAAGTAATCAATATTTTTTAATTCGCTGTACCATTCGCCGTGTATATATGGCTTGACATCAAATATTTTTTCTTCTCCATTGTCAAAAACGACTATCAATCTGTAATCTGGCACTGCTTTAACTTTTACTGCTGTAGGCCTTAGCATCACATCGCCTCCCTACTTTAAAGGTTCAATCTTGAAATATCCTGTTCCTTCGCTTAAAAGCCTCCAATTCGCTCTCAATTCGTCCTCATGCAGAGCAACCCACGCGACTAATAATTTTAATTGCTTCTTTGGAAAAGAACCTTCTAAGACATCACCGTCTAACGACATTACGATTTCTGAATCTCCATACAGTGCATGGATATGCGGCGTGTTGTGCCTGCCGCCTTTTTCGTTCTGCATTCTCACTATGATACCATAAAACATACTTAATACTGGCATAATGATCTCCTCCCTGTATTTTATGTGCTAAGCGGCTGGGCGGTTTTGCTTTCGGTGGGTACAATAAATATATACTAAGATGTTGGGGTCAAAAGGAATTTTGCTCCATGATGCCACGAATTGCTCCGCATTTCATGCTCTCGCATCTTCGTTTCGCTCCGGGTCTCCGCTCCGCTTCGGTCGGTTCTGAACGAGCGCCACTGGCGCTCAGAACCGGTGCTAAACGAACGGCGCTGCGTGCCGTGGCACGCGTCCAGCGCGGACCGAGCCGGAAGGCGAGAACCACTGGACGTTCAGCACCTGAAACACCTCAAATCCGCACATTTTTCCATGAAAAATGGCTCCTTTCGGTGTTTTTTGGGTCTCAGTGTCATGCTTTTCCAGGTGAACATGGAACGCATGACCTTTCGACCCTGGCATCATACTAACGGATTTCATAACTCATTCTTTTTTTGAATTTTATTAAAGTGCCGAAGCGGTTTATCAACTACATATTTATCTGCCACGCGTCCCATGCACCGGGATTCACCTGTAAGCGGAATATTTCCATATCCTTTGTTCAATGAGATTAGTTCTGCTTTTCCGCGCTTTTTAACATATGCCTTTTCCTTAATATTGAATATTCCATTTCTCCTACATCCACTACGCAAGTTGGCTCGATCAGAAGCATATCACCGTCATTGCAGAGGGGTTCCATGCTGTGTCCTGATACTTTCACAGCATAAGCCACGCGGCGATACTGTGGAATGTTCGGAATGGTGATCCGTTCTGGCAGCGTATTTTCATATAAAAAGTGCCTCACTTTAGGAAGATTGTATATTGAGTGCGGGTATATGTCAAGAGAATAATTCCCGCTTTTGGAAATAAAAATTAAAAATCAATACTGTGCACTCTCCCTTTCGGGCATTGTGACAAGTGGCGAAATTTATTTTTTATCTGGTGGATAACCAGTTGCATCTCGTGTTGCATAGCGTTAATAAATGTGTTAAAATCGAGATACATATATTATATTGCAAACAACAAAAAATGCCGATTTTATGCGGGTTTTCGGGTAATATTGATTTTATGCGGATTTCTTAGAATGATTCATATTTAGTTCGATTCTCTCAACCCCTGTTAGTAAAGTCCTGAAAGTCGCGTAAGGTGCGGGTTTCAGGACTTTTTGTTATATGCGCGGACGGGCAGAGAACCTGCTTCCTGTTCGGTTACGGAGAATCAGAGGCAGTCAAAATGGAGGGCAAAAAGATGGAGAAAAAACGTATTCTGGTGCTCGCGACCGGGGGGACAATCGCCTCGCGGTCCGGAAGCGACGGACTGGTGCCTGCGATTCCTCTGGAACAGCTCCTGAATTATGTTCCGGGGATCCGGGGACAGTGTTCTCTGGAGGCGCAGCAGATCATGAATCTGGACAGCACCAATATGCAGCCTTCCGGCTGGCTCGCGATCGCAAGGGCGGTTCGGGAGAGATATGAGGAGTTTGATGGATTTGTCATTCTGCACGGGACAGATACGATGGCATATACGGCGGCGGCGCTTTCCTATCTGATCCAGAACAGTCCGAAGCCGATCATTCTGACCGGGGCGCAGAAGCCGATCGACCAGGACATTTCCGATGCGAAGAGCAATGTAATCCAGAGCGTACTCTACGCCTGTGATGAGCGGTCGAGCGATGTGAATTTTGTGTTCAACGGAGAAGTGATCGCCGGGACACGGGGCAGAAAAGTGCGCACAAAAAGTTTCAACGCATTTTCAAGCGTTGATTTTCCGCATAAAGCCGTGATCCGTGAGGATCGGGTGATCCATTATATTGACAGCAGACTCCCCGGGAGAGTGAGATTTTACGACAGACTGGATGAGAAAGTGTTTGTTCTGAAACTGATCCCCGGTCTGCGCGCCGATATTCTGCGTTATCTGGGGGAGAATTTCCACGCGGTCGTAATCGAGGGCTTTGGGATCGGGGGGATTCCGAACACCGAAGAGATGCGTTTTCTGCCGCTGATTACCGAACTGCTCGACAAGGGCGTCACGGTGGTGGCGACGACGCAGGTTCCGATGGAAGGCAGCGATCTCGACGTGTATGAAGTGGGACGGCTGTTTAAGCGGGACGCGCGTCTGCTGGAGGCCTATAATATGACGCTTGAGGCGATCGTGACGAAACTGATGTGGATCCTGGGACAGACGAGGGAGAATGCTCAGATCCGTGAATTGTTTTACCGTCAGATCAATTACGATCTCTACCAGTAACAGGGATCTGACAGCAGTGTTTTTATTCCCGCAAGACAGTGCGTCCGCGCATGTTTCTGGCGGGGGATTGAGTATGGAGGCAACAATTATGCATGAGAGAACATTGAAAATTGCGGTTCTGCTGCTTGCGTCGGCTGCGGCGTTTGTTCCTGCCGCGGCCATCCGTTCGGAAGGAAGCGGGCGTGTTTTTGCGTCGGCATTTGCCAAGGATGAGGAGGAACCGGAGGAAGAGACAGAGACGCCGGCCGTGCTGACTTCTGGAGAGGATGCGGAAGATTCAGAGGAAGAGACTGAGACCGCGGAGACAGATGCCGAATCTGAAAGCGAACCCGCCGAAACAGAAGAACTTTTTGACGCGGCCGTCAGGTGGAAGGAATATGATCAACTGATCGCTCAGATCAGAACCGAGACGGATACGGCGGTGCGTGAAGCGCTGATGCATGAAGCGGAAGATATGCTGATGAATGCCGGCGCGGTGATTCCTCTTTATTATTATAACGATGTCCTCACGCCAAGCGGGGATGCTGAGGGGAATTCTGAGAATTATAGCGCGGAGGAGTCTGAAACTGCCGGTCCGGCCGCGTCAGATGAGTCAGAAGCAAATGAGATGCTGCCGGATGAGACTGAGGCCGACGGAACTGCAGAGAAAGAGACTGGGACAGATGAGATTCAGGATCCGGCTGCCTATCCGGAACTTTCTGACGATTCCGGCGACATCGGGACCTGCTGCGTATGTTTCAATGTGAACGGCCCTTTGTTTGCGGGAAGAACAGCGGAGCAGGCAGGCGCGGTCAGACGTGCCCTGGCGCTTCTGATCGACCGTGATTATATTGCGGGGGAGATTATTTCGGAAAGCCGGCAGCTGGCAAACACCCTGATCCCGCCCGGCATGTCTGACGGCAGCGGCGGGGAGTTCCGCAGAAACGATGATGATTATACTTATCCGTGTGAAGAGGCGGACGGTTACTATGATCCGGCCAACGATACATATGGCGCGAAGCTTGAGGAAGCGCTTGCGCTTCTGGCAGGAGCCGGATTTGAATTTGACGAAGACGGAACACTCTCCGATGAGACGCCGCTGCGCCTCACCTGTCTTGTGAGGAAGGGTACGGTTCAGGAAAAGATCGCGAAGGTAATCCGACAGGACTTCGCGGTTATCGGAGCGAAAATGAAGATCGACAGCCGGAAGCGGAGCGCATTTCTGAGGAGGCGCAAAGCGGGGAAATTTGATCTGATTCAGGACGGCTGCATGGCTGTTTCTGATGACCCTTATTCTATGCTTGCGATGTGGACGACAGACTCCGATGAAAATATTGCCCGGTTGGGGAAATGAGAGCGGAAAGGAAGGATGAGCAATGAGGACATTTCTGAAAAAAAGAGGTATGTTTCTGTGGATTCCGCTGTTACTTCTGACGCAGGGACTTTCCTGCAGGGCCGAGGGATCCATGCCGAGAATCGTGTTTGTCGATTCTGCGGAGTCGGAGGAGAATGAGACAAACGGGAATTCCGCGGAGTCGGAGAAGGACGAGACAAGCGGAGATTATACGGAGTCGGCGGGTTCCGGCCTCCTTACAAGCGGGGATTCTGCGGAGCCGGAGAAGGACGGGACAAACGGGAATTCTGCGGAGTCGGCAGGTTCCGACCTCCTTACAATCGAGGAAACAACGGCCGCGGAAGAAAAACTGGAGACGCTGCTTTCCCAGGTCGAAAGCATGCTTCCGGTCAGTAACGGGGACTGGTCCGTGTGCGTCGTGGATCTTGCCTCCGGAGCCGAAGCGGCCTCTGACGAAAGTCCTATGCAGGCGGCAAGCCTGATCAAGCTGTATATCATGGGTGCCGTCTATGAGAATTATGAAAACCTGACCGCACAGTACGGGGCGGATTCGGTCGATACCTATCTGTATTCGATGATAACAGTCAGTGACAACGACGCGGCCAATACGCTTGTCTCCTATCTTGGGTACGGAGATTCCGGCGCCGGAATGGCGGTGGTCAATGATTACTGCACAGACCACGGTTATGATGATTCCAGTATGGGAAGGCTGCTGCTGCAGAGCAATGAAAACGGGGATAATTATACATCCGTTTCAGACTGCGCGCACTTTCTGCAGAACGTGTATGAGGGAGATACTGAGGAATGTCCTTACGCAGACCGTATGTACTCTCTGCTGAAGGCGCAGACGAGGCGCAATAAAATTCCCGCGCAGATGCCTTCGGAGGTTGGTGTCGCGAACAAAACCGGCGAACTGGCTGACGTGGAAAATGACGCTGGTATCCTTTATGATACAGAAAATGATCTGATTCTTGTATTTATGTCGGAAAATCTTTCGGATGTCGGGGCGGCGCAGAGCACGATCGCTTCCCTGAGCAGGATGATTTATGACTATTACTGCCGGTAGTTTGTGGACTTATTCTGGATCAATGGAAGACTTGGAGGTGTTCCGGAGCTGATATGAGTAAAAATATTGGGATTGTATGCGAGGGACCTGCGGATTATATTATTCTGAAAGCTCTTATAGATCGGATTACCAGTTATAGAAACAGTAGTAATTGCTTCCGGTTTTTGCTATAATGGGCCGGAATCATTCATTTTTGAAAAAAGGAAGGATATAATTATGGGAAATGTGATACAGGAGCGCCTTGCCGCCCTGCGTTCTTTGATGGCGGACAGGGGAATCGATGCTTATCTGGTTCCAACCGATGATTTTCATGCCTCAGAGTACGTCGGAGATTATTTTAAGTGCAGAAAATACATAACCGGGTTTACCGGCTCCGCGGGGACGGCGGTCGTCATGAAGGATATGGCAGGACTGTGGACCGACGGCAGGTATTTTATTCAGGCAGAGCAGCAGCTCGCGGGCAGTACGGTGACGCTGTTTAAGATGGGGGAACCAGATGTCCCGACGGTCCACGAATTTCTGGAAAAAAATCTGACGGAGGGGCAACGCCTCTGCTTTGACGGCAGAACAGTCGGCGCGAAGGAGGCGGATGAGCTGGAGGAAAAGCTCTCCGGGAAAGGGGTTTCCATCGTCTGCGATGTAGATCTTATAGGAGAGATCTGGGCGGATCGTCCGGCGCTTTCGTGCCAGCCGGTCAGCGAGCTTGACGTAAAATGGGCCGGAAAATCGCGTGCGGACAAACTGGCGGATGTCCGGAACGTAATGAAGGAGAAAAAGGCGGACGTGTTTATCCTGACCTGTCTTGACGATATTGCGTGGCTGCTGAATATCCGCGGCGGAGATATCGCGTGCAGTCCGGTCGTGCTTTCCTATCTGGCGATGACGCAGCAGGAGATCCTTCTGTTTGCGAATGAGAAAGTGTTTCCGGGTGCGGTGCGCGAGGCGCTTGCGGCAGATGGGGTTGCACTGCGGCCGTATGATGATATTTACGCATATGCGGCGGGACTATCCAACGGGAAAGAGGGGGACGTTTGCGGAACGGGAACAGATTCTGAAAACACTCCCCAAAATCTTCATCAGAAATGTTCAGACAATCCTGCGGAACCAGACAGTCTGGAAGAAAGAAAATTATCCGTGCTGCTTTGCCGTGCGAAAGTAAACAGCCGTCTGGTCAGCAGTATCCCGAAAAATGTCCGCGTGATTGACGAGGAAAACCCGACGCTGCTGCCCAAAGCAATCAAGAATCCGGTTGAGATGGAAAATGAGCGGATCGCACATATCAGGGACGGCGCTGCTGTGACGAAGTTCATTTACTGGCTGAAGAAGAATGTCGGCAGGATTCCGATGACAGAGCTGAGCGCGGCAGATTATCTGAACAGTCTGCGGGCGCAGCAGGAGCATTTTATGGGAAACAGCTTTGAGCCGATCATTTCTTACGGCCCTCATGCCGCGATCAACCACTATTCTGCGACGCCGGAGACGGACATTCCGATTGAGCCGGAGGGACTGCTGCTTGCGGACACCGGAGGACAGTATCTGGAAGGAACGACCGATATCACAAGGACGATCGTGCTGGGGCCGGTGACAGAGGAGCAGAAAAAGTATTTTACAGCCGTGCTGCGCGGCATGCTGAATCTGGCCGGGGCGAAATTCCGCTATGGCTGCCGCGGACTGAATCTCGATTATCTGGCGCGCGGACCGCTCTGGGAGCTGGGTCAGGACTTTAATCACGGGACAGGGCACGGCGTTGGATATTATCTGAACGTTCATGAAGGACCGAACGACTTTCGCTGGAAGATTGTTCCGGAGAGAGGTGAGAGCGCTGTCCTGGAAGAGGGGATGATCACTTCCGATGAGCCGGGCTACTATGTTGCGGGCGCTTACGGGATCCGCCACGAGAACCTGATCCTCTGCAGAAAAGCAGAGAAGACGGATTTCGGACAGTTCATGTGCTTCGAACATCTGACGATGGTTCCGTTTGATCTCGACGGCATTGTTCCGGAGCAGATGACCGGACGGGAGCGGGAGATGCTGAATGCGTATCACGCGCAGGTATATGAGAAAATATCGCCGTATCTTGAGGAAGAGGAGAGAGCGTGGCTGCAAGAGGCGACGAGAGCAATCTGATTAAACAGGAGGAAAATTATGGTACTTGCGGTAGATATCGGAAACTCAAACATCGTGCTCGGATGTTTTGAGGGAGAAAAGATACATTTTATTGAGAGACTTTCAACAAATCAGAATTACACGATGCTCGAGTATACGGTAATGATCAAGAATACACTTGAGCTGAACAACATGAGCGGGCAGGTTTTTAAAGGCGGGATTATTTCATCGGTTGTGCCGTCCGTCACTCATGCTGTGGAGGCGGCGATGGTAAGACTCGGGGTCGATCCAGTCATGGTTGTGGGTCCTGGAATTAAGACGGGGCTGAAGATCCGGCTGGATAATCCGGCGCAGCTTGGAAGCGACCGTGTGGCCGATGCGATCGCGGCGATTCACGAGTACCCATGCCCCCTGATTATTGTGGATATGGGGACCGCAACTACGGTTTCCGTGATCAACCGGGAAAAGGAATTCCTCGGCGGAATGATCATTCCGGGCCTGCGCGTGTCGCTCGACTCACTCTCGATGCGCACATCTCAGCTGCCGAAGATCAGTCTCGACCCGCCGAAGAAAGTGATCGGTTCCAACACGGTCGACTGTATGAAGAGCGGAATCATCTACAGTACGGCTTCCAGCATCGAAGGCGTGATCATGCGGATTGAGGAGGAACTTGGCGAGAAGTGTACGGTCGTCTCGACCGGGGGACTTGCGAAGGCGATCATCCCTTACTGCAGGAGAGACATTGTGATCGATGATCAGCTTCTGTTAAAAGGACTGATGATCATCTACAATAAAAACCGGCAGGGATAAAAACCAGCAGGGATAAAAACCAGGGGCAGGAACATCTCCGAAGGCACTTTTTAAAGGTGTCCTTTCAGAAAGATGTCCTGCCCCTTCGGTTAGGATGCTTAAATTTTAGTTAGAAGCATTTATCTAGGATATCCTGCTCCAGCGGCTTCTTTGCGGAGGTGATATATCCTGCCGCAAAATACAGGATTCCTCCTGCCAGAAGCCCCCAGATCACGGCGTTCAGTCCTGCGATCTGCACGTTGTAGTAGCAGAAGATGTAGGTCGCGGACGCCCCGATGGAGCTCAGAACCGCAGCGATTCCCGTCCCTTTCTTCCAGAAGAGTCCGCCGACCAGCGGCCAGAAGAAGGTACATTCCAGTCCGCCGAACGCGAAGATATTCAGGAAGAAGATGATGTCGGGCGGGTCAAGCGTGAGCAGCATGACGGCGATTCCCAAAACAAACGTGAAGAAGACGCTGGCCTTTTTCACGTTTTTGTTGTAGCTCTCGATCTTTTTCGGATCGTCTTTGACGATGTAGGTTCTCCACAGATCCTTCACGATCGCAGCAGAGGCGAGGATCAGAATAGAGTCCGCGGTGGACATGACCGCCGCCATCGGAGCTGCGAGGAAGATTCCGGCTACTCCGACCGGCATAATCTGCTGAACGATGTACGGGACAAAGTAATCAGAGGTCGGAAGCTCCGCTGCTGTCGGGTCGATCAGCGCGCCTGCCCATGCGCCCGCGAGATGCATGCCGACGATGACGAAACTGCAGGTGAGAGCGCCGATCCACATGGCTTGATGAAGGCTCTTTGTGTTCTTGAAGCCCATGGCGCGGACCGCCGTCTGCGGCAGCCCGAGCGTGCCGAAGCCGACCAGGATCCAGTAGCTGAGCAGTCCGCCCGGCGTGTATACTGAGAAAATATCGTCGTAGACGCCCGGAAGATTCTGCGAAAGCCCCTGATCGATGCCTGCGAGTCCGCCGCCTGCCTTCAGTACGAAAAACAGGAACAGGAACGTGCCGACGCACATGATGATGCCCTGAATCGTATCTGTGATCGCGACGGCGGAAAACCCTCCGAACGCCGTGTAGATGATCACGACAGCGCCGAAAATGAACAATGCTGTCTTATGGTCGAGACCTGTGATCGAGGCGATCAGCGTGGCGCCGCCCGTGAACTGGCTGATCATCTGTGCGATGAAGAAAGCTACCATCAGAAGGCTGGTCACGATGACAAGCGCGTCATTTTTGTAGCGGGCCCGGAGATAACCGGCGATCGTGACCGCGCCGGTGCGCCTTGATACGAGGGCCAGCTTGTTGCCCAGAACACCCAGCACGAGGAAGGTAACCGGCACCTGAACGGCGGCCACCCAGACCTGCGCGTAGCCATAGGTCAGTCCCGCGGCTCCCGGGCCGGAGACAAAGGAACTGACGGAAGTGTAGGTCGCCATCGTCGTCATGGCGAGCACCATGCCGCCCATACTTCTTCCGCCAATGAAATATTTCTTTTCCGAGGAGAGGCTGCTCTTTGCGTCCTCACGTTTGCTGAACAGAATTCC
>CANRGB010000100.1 GCA_947630005.1 uncultured Lachnospiraceae bacterium | reverse complement strand
GCCTTGATGTAGATCGTCCGGATATAGCGGTCCATCTTCTCCGGCGTATCCGCCACGCCGTCCATGATTCCTTCCACATAGCCCTTGACCGCCGTGATCGGCGTCTTCAGATCGTGGGAGATATTGCTGATCAGCTCCTTGCTCTGACGGTCGAACGCTTCTTTCTGCTCGGTCTGCTCCTTCAGGCGGAGGCGCATGTCGTCAAAGTCCCGGCAGAGCTCGCTGAGCTCGTCCTTTCCTTTCACTTTGATCTGAAAATCAAAATCCTCGTTTTTGATCCGGTGGGTCGCTTCACTGAGTATGTTCAGCGGCGTGTAGATCCCCGCGTAGATCCAGATGATCATGAGCGACGCCGTAAAAACAAGGATGACGGCCACCGACAGGATCAGTTCCCGGACAAGGCTGCTCATATGCGTAAGCAGATCTCCGACCGAAGAGATGATAAAAATGCTTCCCTGCCTTCCGTCATTAAATTCAATATCCAGCTGCTTCACAAACGCCTCGATGTTCTTTCCGATATAGGAACCTCCGTCCGGCGCGCTGCTGAACGCGTGGAAGACCGGCAGCTCCCGAAACAGCGCATCCACATTCTTTCCCAGACCGTTGTAATAGATTTTCCCGTCAAGCCGGACCAGAAGCCACGAATACCGGCTGGTCAGACAGTCGTTCAGTTCATCCAGATAGCTCCGGTCAAGAAAACGGTCTTTGTCCCGCGCGGCCTGGGTTTTCATTTTCTCAAATGTTTCCTGGGTGGATTTTCCGATCACCTGCATGGAATCCGAGAGATCCTCGATAGACATGGGAACGCCGTAACTCTCCTCGATCAGACGAACCTGATACCGGCTGAACCCGTAAAAAGCCAGCGCGGACAGAAAAAACGGAACCAGAATAATAACAAAAAAGGCTATGCTCAGCCTGGTCTTTAACTTCATAGTGCCTCCACAACGATTATTTGGACAAAAATAGGATTTTAATATACTGTAGTATAGCACAGTGAAAAACGAATTACATCTAAACAAATGATAGAATTCTAAATTTTTTATAAAATAACTGCTGTTTAAAGAATGAAGCGAAATAAGAAAGGGCTGTCGGTCAATCTGGTGAATTTTCCAACAGCCCCACTCTTTTTTTCTCTGCTTTTTCTTTTTCCTATCTCGGCATCAGATACATCATCGCTGCCGCCTGTCCAGCTACAACTGCCGCCAGAACCAGAATCGCCATCGTTCCTCCAAACATGTCAAGCCCTCCTTTTATTATTGTCAACCATCTTTTTGGGTCCGGATTTTTTCTTTTTTGTTTTATGGTTGTATTATATTTGCAAATCCCCTATAATGCAGTTAATTTCATAGCTGTTTTTATCAATATCCTGGCAATCTCAAAAAAGTAATGGTTAACATAAAAAGGAGGGTTCTCATGCAGCAGGCAGGACGTATTTCTTTCCCAATCGACAACGAAACCAACCGGGAAACGCGCAGCCACGGCGATTCCAGTCTGCCGGTCGGCGTCTATTTTTCACGGAGCAATATTTTCACGCAGGGCTACAGTCCCTGGCACTGGCACAAGGAAACGGAACTTTATTTTGTAGTGGAGGGATCCGTCCAGCTCTCGACCTCGGCAGGTGAATACATTCTCCGGGAGATGGAGGGCTGCTTCATCAACGCGAACTGTCTTCATTCCATGCGGCCTTATGAATGCGACTACGCGCTCTTTCAGTCTGTCGTATTCGATCCGCTCTTCATCGCCAACGGGAACACGCTTCTCGTCGAGGAAAAATATATCTATCCGCTCCTGAAATGCAGACAGATCCAGTCGATTTTGATCGATTATGATTTTCCCTGGCACAGTTACATCTATGAACGGTTAAGTTCGATCATTTTTGCGCAGCGCCGAAAAACGTTCGGATACGAGATTATCATACGGAACGCGCTTTCCGAAATATGGCTGAAACTTCTCTCTTTCTCGGAGGACGAGATTAAAAACGCGCCGAAAAACGCGGATCTGGACTTCGAACGTATTCAGACGATGCTTGAAATGATACACACTGATTATAATAAGAACCTGACGCTGGAAGATATCGCCTCTTCGGCAAACATCAGCGAGAGCGCCTGCTGCCGCTGTTTCCAGCGCTGTCTGAAGCAGTCTCCGATCGATTATCTGGTCGAGTACCGCATCCGTCAGGCCGCCGAGATGCTCCTGAACTCTGACCTTCCGATCACCGGCATCAGTTATCAGGTCGGATTCAACAGCACAAGCTATTTCAGCAACCGTTTCAAGCAGATTCTCGGGATGTCGCCGCGGGAGTACCGCACAAAGAAAAAGAACAGCCATTGACAATAAAATCCCCCGCTGCCTTCAGCGGGGGGATGCGCATGAATTTATCCTTCATTATTATTCCAGTTCTCTTTCTGTATTAATCATTTGTCCCTGTTCTCATCATCGCTCCTATCTGTCCAGATATTTTCTCAGCGTCTCCGCCCTGTCCGTCTTCTCCCACGGAAGGTCCAGATCCTCGCGTCCGAAATGGCCGTACGCCGCGGTCTGTTTGTAGATCGGACGCCGCAGATCAAGCATTTTAATAATTCCTGCCGGACGCAGGTCAAAATTTTCGCGCACAATCTGCGTCAGCTTCTCGTTTGAAAGCTTTCCCGTACCGAATGTGTCCACCATAACGGAGGTCGGCTGAGCGACTCCGATCGCGTAGGAGAGCTGTATCTCACATTTGTCTGCAAGACCAGCCGCCACGATATTTTTGGCTACATAGCGCGCCGCGTACGCCGCGGAACGGTCCACCTTCGTACAGTCCTTTCCGGAGAAGGCTCCGCCGCCGTGCCTCGCGTAGCCGCCATAGGTGTCCACAATAATCTTGCGGCCGGTCAGTCCGCTGTCTCCGTGCGGCCCGCCGATCACGAAACGTCCGGTCGGATTGATGAAAAACTTCGTGTTCTCATCGACCATCTCCCGCGGAAGCACCTCATCAAAGACATATTTTCGGATATCCCGGTGAATCTGCTCCTGCGACGCTTCCGGATCGTGCTGGGTCGAGAGCACCACCGCGTCAAGTCTGGATGGTCTGCCGTTCTCGTCGTACTCCACGGTGACCTGAGTCTTTCCATCGGGACGCAGATAAGGCAGTGTTCCATCCTTGCGGACAGCTGTCAGGCGGCGGGCCAGACGGTGTGCCAGAGAAATCGGATATGGCATCAGTTCTTTTGTCTCATTCGTCGCGTAACCAAACATCATTCCCTGATCCCCGGCCCCGATCGCCTCAATCTCCTCGTCCGTCATTTTGTTTTCCTTTGCCTCAAGCGCCTTGTCAACGCCCATCGCAATATCAGAAGACTGCTCGTCGATCGATGTGATCACGCCGCAGGTTTCCGCGTCAAACCCGTATTTTCCGCGCGTATAGCCGATCTCCCGGACCGTATCCCGGACAATCTTCTGGATATCCACATATGCGTTTGTCGAAATCTCCCCCATGACAAGCACAAGACCTGTCGTTGTGGCCGTCTCACATGCAACGCGGCTCATCGGATCCTGCTCAAGCAGAGCATCCAGAATCGCGTCCGAAATCTGGTCGCACATCTTATCCGGATGTCCTTCTGTCACGGACTCTGACGTAAATAATAATTTCTCCATAGTTACTCTCCTGTTCCGGGCAAAACGCCCTGTGATCTGCTTCTTTTCGGTGTTTTTTGATCTCAGTGTCATGCTTTTCCATGTGAACATGGAACGCATGACCTTTCGACCCTGGCATCAGATTATTTCTTTATGGATTCAGATAATTGTAGGTCATCCGCGAGAGACTGGTGATGTTAGACGCGCTGCTCCAGCCGGATCCCGGCGTATTTCCCATCACGACAAGAATGTACACAGCGTTTTTCGAGTAAACAATCGCCGCGTCATGCGTATAGCTGTCCGTCTCTCCGGTCTTGTTCGCGACCACGACTCCGCCCGGAACGCCTGCCGGAATCTTCCAGCGGCGCTGCTGCTTTTTCAGATATCCCAGCATTTTCTGGGAAGAGGCAGGGCTTACGCAGGTTCCGCGGTACACGCTTTCCAGGAATTTCCCGCAGTCCTCCACGCTCGTCACGTTGGAGCCGCTTCCGTTTCTGAGGCCGTAATTATTGCTGGAAGGAGAAAGGCCGTGTCCCTGGTTCGTGCCGGTATAGCCGTTTTTCCTGCACCATTCGTTGATATAAGTCAGTCCGACCTTTTTCACGATCGTATTAAACGCGGTGTTGTCGCTGACCGTGATCATATTTTTGATCGTCGTGCTGACCGACGATTCGCTGATCTTTCCCTGCTCAATGCGGTCATAGACGGCCCCCATCGCGTAGAGCTTGATCAGGCTGGCCGCGTACATACTGCGGTTATTGATGGAAAAGTACTGCCCTGTATCAAGGTTTTTCACATAGACCGACCAGGAACCCCGGTAGGAGCGGATCGCCGATTCCATCTTTGTCTTCAGACCCATCAGATCCTTTTTGCTGGAATCGTACACACCGTCCTTTCCCACATAGTGGCCGTCGATCCAGCAGTCCCTCTGCATGATGCCGTGGTCGCCGACATAATAGACCTTATCGCTGACCCGGATCCAGCGGTTTTTCTGCAGAATTCCCCGGCTGTCGACATGAAACAGGTTTTCGCCGGTCCGGATCCAGCAGTCCTTCTGCATGACGCCGCGGCTGCTGACATGAAACAGGTTTTCGCCGGTTTTGATCCACCGGTTCTTCTGCATGACGCCGCGGCCGTCGACATGAAACAGGTTTTCGCCGGTTCTGATCCACCGGTCTTTCTGCATGACGCCGCGGCTGTTGAAGAAATACTGATTTTCCCCGTTTTTCCTCCAGCCGGTCTGTATCTTTCCTTTTGAATTTACGCAGTAAACGTCTCCGTCATATCTGTAGAATCCGTCCGTTTTGAGCGCCCCGCCCGCTCCGAACAGATAACGCACGCCGCGGACCGCCGTAACGCCGACGGCCGCCGAACCGTCCTTCGTGAAATAAAAAAGCCTGTCTCCGACGGTCTTCCAGCGGTCTTTCAGCATTTCGCCCCCGGCGTCAAAATAATAGATTTTCCCGTTTATTTCCTTCAGCGTATTCCTGTATGCCGGTTCCCCGTCCTTTTCTGCGGCTCCCGCCGGAAGTGCCGGCAGCAGGCATAATAAAACAAGAAACAGCAGAATCCGCAGTTTTCTCTTTCTCTTCATTTTCTTCTCCTTTTCCGCAGCAGACGGCGGATGTTTTTACCTTTCCCTTCGGCCGTGTCCGGATCCCGCCTCACAGCCCGCGGACGAAAAATGCGGCTCCCGGTCAAAGCAAAAGCGAAACTCAGCTTTTCGCAAACCGCTCCGCCGCATACCGGTTCGCCTCCCACTCCTGCCTGTCGTCGAGCGGCGCGAGATCCCTTGTCCCGTATTTCCGGTCAAGCGCGTTCGCCAGAAGATAGTCGCAGACATGCGGGTTCTTCGGAAGCAGGGGGCCGTGCAGGTACGTACCGACGACATGCTTGTACAGAACGCCTTCCTTTCCGTCCTCGCCGTTGTTTCCGTAACCGGAAACGACCGTTCCGAACGGCCGGTTCTCCCCGATATAAGTCCTTCCGCCATGATTTTCAAACCCGACGACCGGCCCGTCAAAGCCTTCATTCTCGATCACGACGTTCGAGATCAGGCGCGGGCTTCCCTGGCGCGTGTACAGATCCACTAGGGAAAGCCCCTCCATCCTTCCGTCCTCCGTGTCATAATAGTGCCCCAGAAGCTGGTATCCGCCGCAGACCGCGAGCACGGAGCCGTAATCCTCCACATAGGCCCTGAAATCCTCCCGGATCTCCTGAAGCTTTCTGCAGACGATCATCTGCTCCCTGTCGGAACCGCCTCCAAGCAGAACAATATCAAGCTCTGAAAAGTCAACCGGATCCGTCAGCTGAAACTCCCGGACCTCGGCTTCGATGCCGCGCCATTCGCAGCGTTTTCTCATGCACTGGATGTTTCCCCGGTCTCCGTAGAGATTCAGAAGATCGGGATACAGATGCCCAATTATCAGCTTCATGCGTTCTGCCTCCAAATAATCATGATTAACTGACTTTCTGATTTTGTTTCTGAGGCCTTTTAAGGCCCCTTCCTGCCGTTTTCTCCATCTGAGCCAGTATATTCCTCGTCGAGTACAGCGCCGTGTAATTCACGAGCACATACAGATTCCCGCAGCCGTCCTTCAGCCTGGCGCGCACCGCCGTCTCCACGTCCGGGATCAGCTCCGAGGCGATGTCCACATACTTCAGGCGCAGGCGCATGTCCTGGCAGCGGATTCCGCTGACCGTGATCGTCCGGATACTGTCCTCGCAAAGCCGGTCAAAATCAACGTCCCACAGCCACGAGATATCCAGCCCGTCCTGCGCGTTGTCGTTGATCACGATGATGATATCCTTCTGGTTCCGGTCCTCCAGAACCGCGGATATATTCTGGTTAAAGCCCGCCGGATTTTTCGCGAGGTTCAGGACGATCTCCGTATCCCCGACCCGGAACCGCTCCATCCGGCCGTTCTGCGGGTTGAAGCCGGACAGCATCCGCCCGAAATTCTGCAGAGCGAACCCCGCCGTCCTCGCCGCGCTGTAAGCCGCGAGCACGTTGTAGACGTTGTAAAATCCGCGATAGCCGACGTGGAACGTGCGCCCTTCCGCCGTAAAAGTGATCCCGTCCCGCAGACTGATCCCGGAAGCGTCAAAGTCCGCCTCCGGCCGCGCGAACCCGCAGTTCGGGCAGCGGTATTTCCCGATCTGGCTGTAATGGTAAAACTCATACTCCAGCTTCTCCCCGCACCGTTTGCAGAAACGTCCCTCCCGGATCTCATTCATGCGCGGAACATCTTCCATCTTCTCCGAAATCCCGTACGTCACGCAGGGATGCCCGCTTTCCTCGGCGAGATACCAGGAGAGCGCGTCGTCCGCGTTCACGATCACCTTCATATCCGGCGCCATTTTCATCGCCCGGTCAAGCAGCTTCATCGTGATATCGATCTCTCCGTAGCGGTCAAGCTGATCGCGGAACAGATTCGTGAGAACCATATAATCCGGCCTGAAATGCGGGAACACGCGCACGGCCGACGCTTCGTCAATCTCAATGCAGGCGTAATCCGCGTCGAGTCTGCCGTCTGGGCGCGCGCAAAGCGCGAAAGCCGCCGCCACGCCGGGCAGCATATTGGAGCCGGTGTGGTTGCACACCACTTTCTGTCCCTCCGCCTCGAGCGCAGAGCAGAGCAGATTGTTCGTCGTCGTTTTCCCGTTCGTGCCGCAGACCACAAAGATTTCTTTCCTTACCTGCGCCGACAGATCCCGCAGAACCGCGGGATCTATCTTCAGAGCGACCTTTCCGGCCAGGGTCACCCCCTGCTTTCCGGCCATTTTACAGACGGCGCTGATGAGCTTTGCCGTCCATACCGACAATAATCTTCTCACTCTCATGCCTGTCATTCCTCTATATCTTCTTCTGAGCCTGTCTCATCCTCCGGGTCAGAATCTCCAAAATCAGAATCTCCGGAATCAAAATTTTCCGAACCGGACTCCTCAGACTCTTCCTCATCCTCCACAAGAAAATCCTCAAGGCGGGCCTCCCTCGGCTCATCCGGATCCTCCTCGTCCTCAGAATATCCGCCGTCGTAATCCGGACCGTCCGAAAGTTCCTCCCTGTAATCCGGATCGTCCATAAACTCATCCGTGTAGTCCAGATCGTCGATATCCTCCGGGAAACCGCCGCCGTACTCCTCTCCGTCAGGATCTTCCGGGAAATTCTCTTCCTCCCCGCTTCCCTCGGTTTCCACCTTGACCGCGCTCTCTCTGACCTTGGTGATGCTCGCGACCTGTCCTCCCTTCTCCGCGTCCAGATTCATCAGCTTCACGCCGCTGGTCACCCGTCCCTGCACGGAGATCTCGCTGCACGAAAACTGAATGATGATCCCTTCCGTGCTGATCATCATGACATGATTTTCCAGGTTGACCGCCTTGGCGCCGACCACATTTCCCGTCTTCTCAAGGATCTTGTAGCACTTGACGCCTTTTCCTCCGCGGAACTGCGGCGTAAATTCACGGATCGGCGTAAGCTTGCCCATCCCGTTCTCCGAGGCGATCAGCATATATTCGCCCTGATTGTCGAGCTGCATGGCAACCACTTCGTCGCCGGCGGCGAGATTCACACCGATCACGCCCATCGACATGCGGCCGGTGCTTCTTACATCCGTCTCATGGAACCGGATACACTGCCCGTACTTTGTCACAAGCAGGATATCCCGCTCGTTGTTTGTAAATTTGACCTCGATCAGCTCGTCGTCTTCGCGCAGACTGATAGCCCCAAGTCCGGTTTTGCGCACATTTGCGTACTCGCTGACCCGCGTTTTCTTCACAAGCCCCTTTCTGGTCGCCATAAACAGGTAGCCGTCTTTCTCGTATTTCCGGAACGGGATCACGGCCGTGATCTTTTCCCCGGGCTGAAGCTGCAGCAGGTTGACGATCGCCGTGCCGCGCGCCGTCCTCCCGGCTTCCGGAATCTCGTAGGCTTTCAGGCGGTATGCCCTCCCCTGATTCGTGTAGAACATCAGGGTGTGATGCGTGGAGGTCATCAGCAGCTCCTCTATGTAGTCGTCCTCCAGCGTCTGCATGCCCCGGATTCCTTTTCCTCCGCGTCCCTGGCTCCTGAAATTATCCGTCGTCATGCGCTTGATATAGCCAAGCTTTGTCATCGCGATCACGACGTCTTCCTTCGTGATCAGGTCTTCCGCCGACAGATCCGACACGTCAAGGCTGATGGAAGTGCGCCGGTCGTCGCCGTACTTCTCCATAATGACCAGGATTTCCTTTTTGATCACGCCGAGCAGCAGGTTCTCATCGGCGAGGATCGCCTTCAGCTCCTCGATCCTGGCCATCAGTTCCTGGTACTCCGCCTGGATCTTTTCCCGCTCCAGACCTGTCAGCGCCCGCAGACGCATATCCACGATCGCCTGCGCCTGCGCGTCGGACAGCCCGAACCGGCTCATCAGTCCGCTCTTCGCGTCGGCCGTCGTCCGGGAACCGCGGATGATGCGGATCACCTCGTCAATGTTGTCCAGCGCGATCAGCAGGCCTTCCAGAATATGGGCCCTCTCCTGCGCCTTGTTCAGTTCGTACCTGGTCCTGCGCGTCACGACGTCTTCCTGATGCTTCAGATAATACATCAGCATCTCGCGGATGTTCATGACCTTCGGCTGGTTGCCGTCAAGCGCCAGCATGATCACGCCGAACGTATCCTGAAGCTGCGTGTGCTTGTAGAGCTGGTTCAGGATCACGTTCGCGTTCGCGTCTTTTCTCAGCTCGATATTGATCCGCATGCCTTCGCGGCTCGACTCATCCGTGATCGCCGTGATCCCATCGATCCTCTTATCACGGACAAGCTCGGCTATCTTCTCGATCAGGCGGGCCTTGTTCACCATATACGGGAGTTCCGTCACGATGATCCGGCTCTTCCCGTTGTTCATTGTCTCTATATTGGAAACCGCGCGCACGCGGATCTTTCCGCGCCCGGTGCGGTACGCCTCCTCGATCCCCCGCGTCCCGAGAATCTGCGCTCCCGTCGGGAAATCCGGTCCCTTGATGATCTCAAGGATCTCTCCGACCGATGTATCGCGGTTCTCCTCGACGCGGTTGTCGATGATCTTCACAACCGCCCGGATCACTTCCCGCAGGTTGTGCGGCGGAATATTCGTCGCCATGCCGACCGCGATTCCCTGCGCGCCGTTCGCCAGCAGATTCGGATATCTCGCCGGAAGCACCGTCGGCTCTTTCTCTGTCTCGTCAAAATTCGGTATAAAATCCACGGTATCTTTGTTGATGTCGGCGAGCATCTCCATCGAGATCCTGCTCAGTCTCGCCTCTGTGTAACGCATCGCCGCCGCGCCGTCGCCGTCCACGGAACCGAAATTCCCATGACCGTCCACCAGAGGGTATCTCGTTGACCATTCCTGCGCCATGTTCACAAGCGCTCCGTAGATCGAACTGTCCCCGTGGGGATGATATTTACCCATCGTATCACCGACAATACGGGCACATTTTCTGTGCGGCTTGTCAGGACCGTTGTTCAGTTCGATCATCGCGTAGAGCACGCGCCTCTGGACCGGCTTCAGTCCGTCGCGGACATCCGGCAGCGCACGGGAGGCAATGACGCTCATCGCGTAATCTATATAGGAATCCTCCATCGTTTTCTTCAGATCCACGTCCTGAATCTGATCGAATACTTTGTCATCCACAGATTAGTTCCTCCTTCTAAATATCCAGATTTCTTACCTTTTTCGCATTCTCCTCAATAAATTCCCGCCTCGGCTCCACCTGGTCGCCCATCAGCGTCGTAAAAGTCAGATCAATCTCCGAGAGCTGATCCGGATCCATTGTAACTCTCTTCAGGATCCTCCGCTCCGGATCCATCGTCGTCTCCCAGAGCTGTTCCGGGTCCATCTCTCCCAGACCCTTGTAGCGCTGGATCTTGTTGTTCTGGTCTCTTCCGACCTCCTGGAGAATCGACGCGAGCTGCTCTTCGCTGTAGGCGTACCAGACTTTCCGGTTCTTCTCCAGCTTGTACAGCGGCGGTGTCGCCAGGTATACATAGCCGTCCTCGATCAGCTTCGGCATAAAGCGGTAGAGGAACGTCAGAAGCAGCGTCGCGATATGAGCGCCGTCGACGTCGGCATCCGTCATGATGATAATCTTGTGGTAGCGCAGCTTGGTGATATCAAAATCCTCGTGGATCCCCGTCCCGAACGCCGTGATCATCGCCTTGATCTCCGCGTTCGCGTAGATCTTGTCCAGTCTCGCCTTCTCCACGTTCAGAATCTTCCCGCGCAGCGGCAGGATCGCCTGCGTCGCCCTGCTTCTCGCCGTCTTCGCGGAGCCTCCCGCGGAGTCTCCCTCCACAATGTAAATCTCACAGTTCGCCGGATCTTTATCCGAGCAGTCCGCCAGCTTGCCCGGCAGCGCGAGTCCGTCCAGCGCGGACTTTCTCCTCGTCAGCTCGCGCGCTTTGCGCGCGGCCTCCCGCGCCCTCTGCGACACGATCGATTTTTCAATAATGATCTTCGCGGCCTGCGGATGCTGCTCAAGAAAGATCGTAAGCTGTTCCGTGACCACGCTCTCAACCGCGCCTCTCGCCTCGCTGTTTCCGAGTTTCTGCTTGGTCTGCCCCTCAAACTGCGGCTCTCCGATCTTGATGCTGATGATCGCGGTCAGACCCTCGCGGATATCGTCCCCCGAGAGATTCTGGTCGTTCTCCTTGATCAGCTTGTTTGTCTTCGCGTAGTCATTGAACGTCTTGGTCAGCGCGTTCTTATACCCGGTCAGGTGCGTGCCGCCTTCCGGCGTCGTGATATTGTTGACGAAACTGTAGCTTCCCTCCGTGTAGGAGTCGTTGTGCTGCATCGCCACCTCGACATATATGCCGTCCCTTGTCCCCTCGCAGTAGATGATATCCGGATAGAGCGGCGTCTTGCCCCTGTTCAGGTAGGTGACGAACTCGCGGATTCCTCCCTCGTAATGAAATACCTTCTTTACTTCCTGCCCCGGCCGTTTATCCTCAAGCGTGATCCTGACATTTTTGGTCAGAAACGCCATCTCCCGAAGCCTCTGCTTCAGTGTATTGTAATCGTAGACCGTCTCCTCAAAGATCTGGTCGTCCGGAAGGAACGAAACCTCGGTCCCGGTACGTTCCGGATCGCAGTCTCCCGCGATCTCAAGAGGATACATGACCTTGCCCCGCTCATATCTCTGGCGGTACATCTTCCCTTCCTTGTAGATCGTGACCTCCAGCCACCGGGAAAGCGCGTTCACGACCGAAGCGCCCACGCCGTGCAGACCGCCGGAAACCTTGTATCCCCCGCCGCCGAATTTTCCGCCGGCATGAAGCACCGTAAAAACAACCTCAACCGCCGGCAGCCCCGCTTTTGTGTTGATCCCGACGGGGATTCCTCTCCCGTCGTCCACAACCGTGACGGAATTATCTTCATTGACAGAAACATAGATATTACTGCAAAAACCAGCCAGCGCCTCGTCGATCGCGTTGTCGACGATCTCATAAACAAGGTGATGCAGTCCTCTGGCTGATGTGCTGCCTATATACATGCCAGGCCTCTTTCTTACCGCTTCCAGTCCTTCCAGAATCTGAATCTGGTCCGCACCGTATTCTGCACTCATCCGAATTCCTCCTGTTCTA
>CANRGB010000099.1 GCA_947630005.1 uncultured Lachnospiraceae bacterium | reverse complement strand
TCCCGTAGATCTGCAGCACCGGCATCCACAGCGTCGCCACCAGGATGGCCACGGCCGCCACGATGACCAGCGACCACGCCGTGCTGCGCAGCGTGTCCCGGTAGCGCCTCTTGTAGCGCTCCCGTTTCAGCTCCCGCTCGATCTCCTCGATCTGCGGAATCACAACCTCTTTCCTTTTCTTCTTCCTGCTCATAGGTCCTGCTCCTGTCCTCCGCTTACGGGGCCGCTTCCTTCTCCGCCGTGCGCTTCACGTTCTCCAGATACTGGTCCGCGGCCCGCTGCGCCGCCTCGAACACCCCGCTCAGCTTCAGCGCCGCCTCCGCGATCGAGCCGGATTCCGCGATCCGGATCTCCTTCTCCGAAAGCTGCTTTCTTGTCTCCGCCAGCTCTTCCTCCAGCTTCTGCTTCTCCCTGCTCTGGATCAGAAGCATTTCCAGCAGCTCCGCTCTGGTCAGCTTCTTTAATTCCTTGTTTGTCATAAAAGCCTCCTGACTCCGCGTTATACGGTTCCTCCTGTCATGGATCTTCTCCTGCCTCTGTGACCGGCTCAGCCGCCTGCCCCTTCCAGGTCGTCACAGATATAGCGCAGGAGCTCCATCTCACTTCGGAACTTCCTCGCGAAAGTCCTGTCCGGATCCATCAGGATCCCCTGCCACCCGCTCTGCCTCCGGCTCTGTACGATGATATCGAACGTCCGGCATTCTCCGCTCTGTCTGTCGATCTCCTCGTCATCCATCATATGCTCCGGCATATGAATGCTTCCTCTCAGCTTTTCCGGCTGGAGGAATGTCCTCCTCGCCTGGAACGCCTGGGGATATCCGACCTGCTCGAACAGATCGTCCATCCTCAGCAGCAGACCTCCGTATCCCGCGAACGGCAGCGGCATGAGCAACAGCTTGTTGTAGGCTCTGCCGGAGAGGTCATCCCGGTAGCCGTCGATGCACAGCCTTATCATATTTGTCGGAAATACCGCCGCGCTGCTCATTTATCTATCACCCCCTGCTTCTGCCAGTGGAAGGAAAGCTCTTCCAGTTCATATTTCAGTTCCACTCTGCGGTGCCTTATCTTCTTTGTAAAATTCCTGCGGATCCGCTTCATCACCGCGATCCCCGCCTCGTAGGAACACGACGACAGCAGAATCACAAACTGTGTCGGGCCGTTCCTCGCCGCCACATCCCCGATTCGGAGCGTCTCTCTTACCACCTGCTCCAGGATATTCGCGCCTTCGACAAGGCCGGTATCCGCAATCGCCGAGTTCCAGAGAGTGCCGACGCGCTGGACGGTCAGAAGCAGAATGTACTCGGATACCCCGTTCCTTCCGATCCGCCTCGTCTCCAGGCGGTAGATCTGCCGGAAGATCTGGTAGTCGCAGAAGAAAGCGCCCTGCGGCTCTTCCTTCTCATCCGCCTCCGCCATAACGCTGGCGATGTTGTTCAGCTGAACCTTCCGATCCGTCACAACGTTCTGGAATGTCTCCTTCAGCTTTTCCGGCACATCGATTCCCAGATTCTCGTAAAACTGTTTCTTCGCAGTCTCATACTGGAGCATCGCCTAGTCGTATTTCTGCTGCTTCTGCAGGCTTCTGACCAGCCAGCTCTGGATATCTTCGTCCAGAGGCTCATACTCAACGACCTTCTGGCAGAGCCTTTCCAGCTCTGCCCACTCGCTTTCCTGCTCGTAAATATCGCATAAAATCTTCACTGCCTTCAGATAGGTCGCCTGATAATTTATGATCTGAGGCTGCAGCCACGTCTCATAGGTAAGTCTGACCGAGACCTCGCCCCGGTAACAGTCAATCACCTGCCGGCAGATTTCCTTCGTGGCCTGTTTGTCTGTCTGTTTTTCTATCTCACTGCCAAGCTTCTCAAATTCCTCATAGTCCGTCACAATCGGAATATCCGGATTCCAGCGGTATCCGCCCGGCCGCGTGCAGATGTATTCTTCCGGCCCCAGCGCCTTCAGCACGCTTCTGAGGCGGTAGATCAGATTTTTCAGGGCGTTTTCCGGATTTTTTGAACCTCCAAGCCAGAGCAGCTCGCCCAGCTTCTTCCCTGTTACCACGTTGTCCCTGCGGCTGATTATATAGACCAGCAGCTGCACCAGCTTATCCGCCCGGATATCCTCTTCTCTGAGAACAGTCTTGCCATCTGACAGAGAAAATTTTCCAAATATTGTTGCCTTCAGCATTTTCCCTGCCCTCTCCCTTATTTCTCATCCACCATTTCTTCTGCTTCTTCTGTCCAGTCCGCTTCACTCTCATCTCCATCGACGATCACGGAATCCATAAGATGCAGCATTTCCATTACACTCCGGAATAATATCTTCTTATTTCCCTGTACCCAGTAGATCTGCCCCTGCCAGGTACTTTTCTGATGATTTATAATTTCTACGATAAACGTCTGCTTTTCATTTTTTCTTATGTCCATGGTCTCCCGCCTGACTCTTTTTTCTAATTATACCCCCGGCGTTGTCACACGGCGGTCACCCAAATTCATTTTCCGCCCCTTTTCGAAAAAGTTTTTCCTCAAATCTGTCCGGGGGTGCAAAAGAACGCGGCCGGAACCGTCAAAGCCGGTCCGGCCGCATTCTTTTGTCTCTGTTTGTCTTTGATTGTCTGTTTCTGAATCAGGAAATTGTGATTTTAACCTCTCAGCTCAATGACCTCCTGCTCGCTGACTCCGAATGCCGCCGCAGTCTCGGCGACCGTTTTTCCGTGGAGAAGGCTGCGCAGAATCTTAACGCCGCGCTCTGATTTCTCAGTCCGTTCCTGCATCTGTTCCTGCTTTTTCTGCATCTGCACCTGCTCCTTCTGCATCTGTTCTTCCATCTGCTTCCGCGTTTCCTCCACTGCCTTCCTGACTGCTTCCTGCTTTTCCTGTTCGATTATCATTCCAACCTTTGTCATCTGTATCCACCTCCTTACATTCTCTGAGAATTCTCTGTCAATAATCTTGTCCGCGAAAGTTACAAGTCCGGATACCGCAAATATCTGCTTCTCCCGATCGTCCAGTTTCTGGGCCAGAGTCACACATTTTCTCAGAAGAAGCCTCTGTTCTTCTCTGCCTTTTATCGTCAGTGGCAGGATGATCAGTTCCATCAGTTCGTCATCTTCCAGACTTTTCTGAGATTCTGCCTTCTGGCTTATTTTCCGAAATATCTCCTCCGTATGGATTCCCGAGAGATATCCGGGCTCGATCTGCAGGCGCAGACTTCCGATATCCAGCACTGTCTCCACACGTTTGACGTTCGATGTGTAAATAACGATCATCCGGATCTTAGGAAAAGGAGTTCCCGCATCATACAAACGTTTCAGCGTACGGGCGATATAATTGATATACTTGATCTTGTCCTTACTCCTGCTGCTGCTTTCATAATCAATCAGGGCATAACTTCCATCCTCCATCTGAAACAGATTATCCATACGAAGTTCATTCACTTCGATCGCCGGAAGGTTTGTCGGAAGGACATTCTTGATCCTGGAAGCAGGAATTCCATAGACCTGAAGAGATTTTTCCTTCAGGCCTTCGGCAAATATCTTCGATGCGATATCTTTGTTCTGATAGGAGATATCCGGGGATCCGCCGGTTTCTTCTGTTTTTTCTGTGCTTTTGGCGCCGTCTGTGTTGTGTTTCTTCATGTTTCTCCTTTCTATTGTAACTCTTTCCATAAATTTTTCAAGTCTTATTTGCGTTCAGCGAATGAGTAATTTTATGATTTTGAACAGATCATGATTTTTAAACAGATTTAAAAGAATAGATTTTAGTATGATAAGATTTATGATTATCTAAAAGTGTCCTGTTTCTGATAATAATACCACAGAAAAGACAGAGATGCAATACCTGTCCGCATAAAATATTTCTGAAATCAAGAGACGGATATTTCGATCCCGCTGCGAGCTGATGATGGACATTTTGTATAGATTATCTTTTTTATTTGTGTGTTTTTTGTGCTTATATTACAAATTTTTATAGACAATTTCCTTTTTTTCTGCTATGCTCTTACAAAGACACCATAGCATTTCTTTTTACAAAATATTTCAAATATAATTGTCCAAAAGCAGACTTTATGTCAGCAATGAACCAAAATTTACAGGAGGACGCGCATGGATGAAATTAAGCTTTACAGAAAACGAATCATCCCCGAAGAATGTATACTTCTCGAGGATGATGTGATTCTTCACGCAGATCCGGAGGTGATCGTTACAAAGTGGAATACGATCCGTCCCAAGAAGACCCTGCATCATGGTTATTCCTGCTATTTTCTGGAACGCGGTTTCAAAGTCAGCAAATTTTACGACCACGACGGCAATCTGATCAGCTGGTACTGCGACATTATCAAGCATACCTTTGATCCGGCGTCAAACACGTATGTGGTCACCGACCTCCTTGCCGATGTCATCGTCTACCCGGACGGCTTCGTCCGCGTGGTCGATCTGGACGAACTCGCCGACGCGCTGCGGGACAGGCTGATCACCCAGGAGGATCTCCAGCTCGCACTGCGTCGCCTCGACAAGCTGCTTTCGCTGATCTACAAGGGGGCGTTCGGCAGACTGCAGCGGTATATCGAGGCTTACGAACAAACCTGAGACATCCGTTCAAAATGGGGCTGCCGGAAATCGACAGCCCCATTTTCCGCTTCAGTTATCAAAGTGACGGCCGCGAAACTGTCACTGCTGCGCGTTCTCTCTCAGTTCTCCGGTCTGATAGGCCTTCACGAGCTGCCGCAGATCTTCGATCAGTTCCCGCTTTTCTTTTCCGGCGTCGGTATCTTTTACCAGAAGCCGTACCGGAGCCGTATAGATGTATTCTCTGGAGGATGTGATGTCCTCGTCCTCCTCGACCGCCTTCGCCGCGCTCTCAAACGGCTGGTGCGTGCGCAGGAGCAGTCCGCGGGAATTATAGACCAGCGTATAGCCCGCGATGCCTGTCTTCTCATGGTACGCGCGGCAGAAACCGCCGTCGATCACAACGACTTTTCCGTTGCCTTTCACCGGGCTCTCGCCTTCCACCGCTCTTACCGGGACGTGGCCGTTGATGATATGGCTGTGTTTCTGGTCCAGACCGAACTCCCGCAGGATCCTGTCCGCCGTCTCCTCTTTCTGGATCAGCGTATAGTAGGGATCCTTGATTTCCTTGTGCGTCTCTTTGTCTGCTATATAGAGCCGCTCAAACGTGGTCATCGCGCTGCGTCCGTAGATCGGACTGAGCCGGCCGCACCAGAGATACCAGAGAAAATCCTGGCCTGCCTGCCGCCGGGGGCTGCCTTCCGGCGCGAAGAACCCCTGGCGCGCTCTCCTGTCGCAGTAATCAAAGAGCGCTTTTCCGGCGTAGCGTTTCCCCTCAAAGGTTTCCTCCGCGAAGTCTCCTTCGGCGGTCATGGGCACCGCGCCGTGATAGAGCAGGTTCCCGTTCGTCACCTTGTACACGGAACCCACGGAATACAGGAACTGGACATGTTTCTGGAGAAGCTGGCTCTCGCGGAAATTTCGGATCAGATCCCGGATGACTTCCTGTTCCCGCTCTGTCATCCGGGTCGGATGCTCCGGATCGACGGTCGGAAAATCACAGTCCAGCAGCGGATATTCTTTTCCGCCGCACCGCACCGTTCCTTTCGCGTAATCGATGTGGTTCAGATAGTCTCTCCCCTGCATCTGGAAGTCCGGATTCCGCGCGATAACCTCCGCCTCCGCCTTCAGCATCATGACGGTCACTGCTTTGTGCATCTGCGCCGCACGCCGCAGTGCCTCCTTTGTGCTGTGATTCCTCTGATCCCCTTTCGGCATCCAGCGCTCCACGCTGCTGTTCTCGTAGCTCTCCTGCGCCAGATGATCCAGTTCCCGGAGGCTGATCCCGTAGCCGTGCTCAATCGTGTCCGTATTGTTGTAGGCCAGCGTCGTCTTCAGCACCGTCAAGATGCAGATCGGACTCCCGGCGGCGGCTCCCATCCAGACTGTGTCGTGATTGCCCCACTGAATGTCCACATCATGGTGCTCCGCCAGACGCTCAAGAATCAGATCCGGGCGGGGTCCCCGGTCAAACAGGTCTCCCACGATGTGAAGCCGGTCCACCGCCAGGCGCTTGATCAGCTCACAGAACCGCAGGATGTAGGCGTCCGCGCGGTGATAGGCGATGATGCTGTCCACAATGGCGCCGTAGTACAGTTTTTTGTCGTGATCCTCAAAATGTGCGTGAAGCAGCTCATCCAGGACGTAGGCGCAGCCTGCCGGGAGGCATTTGCGCACATGCGCGCGCGTATGCTTGGAGGACACAAAGCGGCACAGGTTGATAAGGCGCAGCAGCGTATGGTGGTACCACTGCTCAAGATCCGTCTGTGCAGCCTTCAGAACCGGAAGTTTCTCCTCCGGATAGTAGATCAGCGTGGAGAGATCCGCGCGCTCCTTCTGGGTCAGCTCTCCCGCAAAAACAATATCGATCTTTTCCCGGATGTAGCCCGACGCGTTGTTCAGAATATGGATAAACGCCTCGTTCTCGCCGTGAAGATCTGACATGAAGTGTTCCGTCTCCTTGGGGAGGCGCAGGGCCGCCTCGATCTTTATGATTTCGCTCGCGGCCGCCGCCACGGTTGGATATTTTTCGGACAGCAGCGACAGGTAGCGCAGCTGCCGGCAGTTTTCGGACATATTCGTTTCCTTTCTTTTAAATATGGTAGAGTTCCGTAAATTTCTTCGTCAGATAATCCGTGTACACCGTCGGATCCAGTTCCCCGCAGGCATTTTTCACAATGTCCGCCGGCTCAAGCAGACTGCCGTACTGGTGTACCTTCTCGCGCAGCCACGCCGACACGCCGGACAGATCGCCTTTTGCCACCTGACCCCAGACGTCGACCTCTTTCTCCATGTTCCGGAGCATCTGCGCGCCGTAAGCGCTGCCGAGCGCATAGGACGGGAAATAGCCGATTGCGCCTCCTGACCAGTGGCTGTCCTGCAGGCAGCCGCGCGCGTCATCCGGCACATCCACGCCGAGATATTCTTTGTACAGCTCGTTCCACACCCGCGGAACATCCTTTACTTCCAGCGTTCCCCCGATCAGCTGCTTCTCGATCTCATAGCGCACCATAATATGCAGGCAGTAGGTCAGCTCGTCCGCCTCAATGCGCACCAGAGACGGCTCCACCCGGTTTACCGCGCGGTACATCTGCTCCGCCGTCACGTCCGAAAGCTGCTCCGGGAAAAACTCCTGCATCTTCGGGAAGATCGCCTCGATAAACGGGCGCGAACGTCCGATGATATTCTCATAGAAACGCGACTGGCTCTCATGGACTCCCATCGAAACGCCGCCCGCCAGGCAGGTGTACTGCAGATCGTCGCGGACCCCAAGCTCATACTTCGCGTGTCCTCCCTCGTGGATCACGGAGTACATCGAGAAAGTAAGATTGTTTTCCTTATAATTTGTTGTGATACGGACGTCCTTGTTGTTAAATTCCAGCGTGTACGGATGCTCCGTCTCCCCGATCCCGCAGTGGTCGCGGTCGAGTCCGAGCACTTCCATCAGATAATCCGAAAATTTCTTCTGCGCCTCGACCGGATAATGCCTGTGAAGAAAGCTGTCGTCGATCTGCGGCTTCTGCCCGATCGCGCGGATCAGGGGAACGATCTTCTCCCGCAGAACAGCAAAGAAACGGTCGAGAAATTCCATGTCCACGCCGCGCTCATAGTCGTCCAGCAGCACGTCGTACGGCTTTCTGGAAGGATCGTGATAACCCGCGAACTTCCGGGCAAACTCCACCAGCCGTTCCAGAAGCGGCCGGAACATCTCGAAATCATCCGACTCTTTCGCCTTCAGCCACACACTGCCTGCCTCGTTTGTCAGCCATGTGTACTCCATATACTCGTCCGCCGGAATACTCATGATCTGGCGATATGCCCTGAACAGCTCCTCCGTCTGCCGTCTCTGTTCAAAACTCAGCTCTTCTTTCCGGGACGTCAAAAACTCCAGCAGTTCCCCCGTCTCCCTGCCTGTCATCAGCTTCTGACGCTCGCCGGCCAGGATCGCGAGCGCGACGCCTCTCCCCTCGGACGTCCCCCGCGGAGCGACGGTCATTCCGTCCTGATAGAGCGCCGAATCCGCGGTCTTCAGCGCGTATAATTTTTTCTGCAGCAGATCAAGCTGCCGCAGCGCCTCTGTTACTTCCATACAGATCAACCTCCATATTTTTCCTGGAATCACCATACAAAAGAATCCGGCCTGTGTCAATATGTTTTTCCGATGGAATTACTGTTCACTCCCCCGTGATCTGTGAATGCGCCACGCTCTGCGCCGCACAGAAATCTTCTCCGTCTGCCGCCGCCATATCACACAGCTTCCGGTAAAATTCCGGCGCTGTCTTTTTCAGCCGGACCGGCCGCATATCCTTCCCGAGGAAGCAGTGTTCCGTCGTCCCTTCCAGCACGGGCTCGCCCGTCGCCGCGTTTTTTATCTCATATCCGATCGTCAGCCTGACCCCGTTGAACGTCTGTACCCGAACCCGGATATCCACGGCGTCCCCGTACGTCGTACTGTGCTTATATCTGCAGTTTACCGCCAGAACCGGAGAGATGATTCCCTCCGCCTCAAGCTTCTCATAACCCCAGCCGATCTGATCCAGCAGATTCAGTCTCGCCTCCTCCATCCATCGGATGTAATTGGAGTGATGCGTGATCCCCATCCGGTCAGTCTCGTAATACTGCACCTTGTGCCTGTACAAATCCATATCTGTATCCTTCTTTCTTTTTATATCTGTTTCCCGCCGCCCGGTCAGATAAAATCAGCCCGGCGCCGGATAACCGCATTATACCTGAAGTTCTGCTCCGGATCAGGCAGGAGGCGCTTTCCTCCTGTCCGCCGCGCGGTCTGCATGCCGCGGCTGATTTCCATGCCTGGGTCTGCGCATAGGTGCAAAACCGGGGAGCGAAAATCTGCTCCCCGGTCTTCATCCGTTTTATCACCCGTTTCGGAACCTGCGCCCAGGTTCCGAAACCAAATCCGGAACCGCCGGACGGGCCTTATGCCGTCTCTTCGCCGCGCAGGGACGGGCAGGCCTGAAGAATCAGATCCGTCGGATTCTTCAGAATGACGTCCAGCATATGCTGTACTTTGATTGTAGCACACCAGTCTTCCGGAACATCCCACTCATCCGGACCGCACTCCTCCGCCTCATTTATGGCAAGCTGGCAGTACCGGCCGATCTGATCTTCCTTGGGCGGATTTTCCCTGACCATCTCCCGCAGCAGTTCCCGTGTCCCGGAAATATCGATCCGCGCTTCGGACAATCGTCCGCGGATTACGGAAATTTCGCTCCTTTCCATGAAGTTCCAGATAATTTCCGGAAAATTCAGATCCGGGAACATATCTTCCGGATTCTCCGCCAGATTCAGCAGCGCCAGGAAAATATGCTCCGCCCCGACTGTCTTCGATCCGGTTCTTTCCATTTCTGTGATCGACTCATACTTGATAAAACTCATAGGCACCGACAGACCCCATTTTTCCCATTCCTGTTCAAAATTCAAATAAATCCCTCCTCACACAAGACAGGTCCGGCGGTCCTCTCTCATCGGCCGCAGGACTCCCTTAAGTCACGGGATCCATTCTACTCCCCTTTTGAAAATACCACAACAAACCCGAAGATTACACGGGCCTGCGATCGGGCAGGAGGCGGGGTTTCCTCCTGCCCGCCTGCGCGGCCCGCATGCTGCGCCAGCAGCTGATTTCCCTGCCCGGGCCTATGTGATCGGGCAGGAGGCGGGGTTTCCTCCTGACCGCTGCGCGGCCCGCATGCTGCGCCAGCAGCTAATTTCCTTATGCGGGCCTGCGCATAAAAAGGAAAACGTCCGCAGATACGCTCCGCGGACGTCTTTGCATAAATGCCTGGCTCCTCCATTTATGAATCTCTGTCGGATGCCTGGCTTCGTTTCGTTGATGGCGATGTCCCGCGTGCGGGATGGGAACCTCTCCGGACGCCGGATTATTTCAGCGTAACCTTTGCTCCCTCTGCCTCGAGCTTTGTCTTCAGCTCCTCTGCCTCTGCCTTGGAGACCTGCTCTTTTACTACCTTCGGAGCGCCGTCTACAACAGCCTTTGCTTCCTTCAGACCAAGGCCTGTAGCCTCACGGACAACCTTGATAACCTTAACCTTGTTCGGGCCAACCTCTGTCAGCTCAACGTCGAACTCCGTCTTCTCTTCTACTTCCTCAGCCGGGCCTGCTGCCGCCGCTACAACAACGCCTGCCGCTGCGGATACGCCGAACTCTTCCTCACAGGCCTTTACCAGCTCGTTCAGCTCTAATACGGACAACTCTTTGATTGCTTCGATAAATTCAGCAGTTGTTAACTTTGCCATCTTATTTTCCTCCTGATCATTATTATTTTAATTACTCTGCCGCCGGTTCCGCTTCCGCGGGCTTGCCTGACTTCGCCTCCGCGATCTGATCCAGTACACGGGCCAGATTTGCGATCGGTGACTGCAGACTTCCAAGCAGCTTGCCAAGAAGCTCTTCCCTTGACGGGACTGCCGCCAGTGCGGCTACACCGGCTTCATCATAGTACTTGCCTTCCACAACGCCCGCAAGCATCTTCATGGTCGGGGCTTTCTTTCCATATTTGGAAATGATCCTCGCCGGGGCCGTCGCGTCGTCCTTGGAGACCGCGATCGCGTTCGGGCCGTCCAGATGCTTTGAAAGCGCTTCGCAATCCGTACCCTCGAATGCAAACTTCATCATTGTATTCTTGTATACCTTGTAGATGACGCCCGCTTCTCTTAACTCTTTACGAAGCTCGGTATCGGCCTCTACATTGATACCTGAATAATGAACCAGCACTACGGACTGGGCACCCTGAATATTTCCAGAGATCTCGGCGATCACCGGCTTTTTCTCTTCAGTCTTTTTTGCTGTGTAAGCCATGTATGGTGCACCTCCTTATAGATTTGAATGCTGCCGTTTGCAAGCCCGCCGGCCCGCAGCCGCAGCATTTGAATATACCGCCGGAAAATGCAGAAAAACTTCATTCCTGTCCGCTTTGCGGCCCTCCGGGGAACTCTCCGGACACCGGATGCGAAACAGCAAAAAAATCCTTCTGCCATGAAGACAGAAGGACAGAAATCATTCTCAGCATAGAATCCATTCTCCTCGGCAGGCGGTCATACCTTACGCCTTACGGCACCTGCTGTCTTCGGCAGTCATCTGCGTTACTGTAACATATGGGGAGGAAATTGTCAACTGTTTTTTTAATCCGCATCAGGAGGAACAGGTGGACATAAATTCCCCGAATTCTGCATAATTCTGTATGTTTTTCAGAATATTTCGTCTCGATAAAATATAACTTCTTTCGTCATATGCTGAAGAATTATATCTTCCTAACGAAACTGAAATTACTTCTTTTCCGTTTGGGGAAGATTCACCTGTTTTGCTGATCAGATCCTGTATAAGTCTTTTCTGATCTTCTGTTCCTTGTCCCATAGAAGAAAAAAGCCATTCTGCAAGAGAAACACCCTTTTCTACCTCAATATCCCACAAATGCTGATCACACCGCACAATTTCCTTAATCTCTCTGCAATATTCAAAGATATCCGCAAGATCTTCTATTTCATTGTCTCGGCTGCTCATATCAGGCTTTTCTTTCGTATATTGAAAACTGTAAATCTCAAGTACATTATCAATCTGCATTTCTCTTCCTCATCAAAAACAGTTCCCGCAAGTCCTGCGTTTTCTGATCAAAGAATCCTTTTGGCCATTCAGCAAGTTCCCCGTTTTCCGATACTTTAATGTTGTTAACATCAATTTTGTCTTCTTCTATCGACATAAAATTTATACAAAGTTTTTTTGTTTCTTTCAGAAAAGCCGCCTGAATTCTTGCTCCGTCAATAATATGCTCACTGTGTGTTTCTACTATGACCTGAACCCCCGCATTTGCCAGCAGCATTAAAAATTTCCCCATTTGACTTTGAGAATACGGATGTAAATGGGCTTCCGGATTTTCAATAATCAACATGGCATTTTCCAAACCCGAACACCATAACCCCGCAGTGACGATCGGCAGGATATAACTGAGTCCGAATCCGGTCATCGTTGGCAGTACTTCCTGATCCACCACAGAATTTCTGTATTTAATATCTGTTGTCGCTTTTACCAGATCTGTACTTATCGAAAATGATACATCTCCTAAAATCGCATTCATCCATTCTTCCGCATGGATAGAAAATTTAGAAGATCTGCCATTCAGCGCCAGCGACGGATGGATTTTTCTTTTTTCCAGATCAGCCCTGTCAATAAGATATGCCGCATTAGATCCATC
>CANRGB010000098.1 GCA_947630005.1 uncultured Lachnospiraceae bacterium | reverse complement strand
GGCCAGTGCGGCGGTTCCAAGAACGGCAAATGCGAAGTGGACAGCAATATGGAGTGCGGCTGGGAGCGCATCTACAGGCGGCTTGAGATGGTCGGACGTCTGGACGCGCTGAAATGTCCGACGCAGATCCGCAATTACGCGACGGATGACGAAGTGGCGAAATAGTTACAGTATAATCTGATTCCTGTTCACGGAGTGAACGATAACGCTGAATAAGGCTTTAACTAAAATTTATAATGATTAGGAGTAATGTAGAATGAAAATTACTGAATTATTTGAGCGTGGTGAATTTGTAGTTTCCGCGGAAGTAGGCCCGCCGAAAGGATTTCATATTGAGCATTTACTGGAAGAGGCGAAGACCTATCTGAAAGGCGTTACGGCGGTCAATGTAACGGACAACCAGTCCTCGGTTATGCGTCTTGGATCTCTGGCAGTCTGCAAGGCGTTAAAGGATGAGGGAATGCTCCCGATCTTCCAGCTGACCTGCCGCGACAGGAACCGTATCGCGCTGCAGTCAGATCTTCTGAGCGCGGCTATGTTCGGAATTGAGAATATCCTCTGTCTGACGGGCGACCACACCAAGATGGGCGATCATCCGCAGTCAAAGCCGGTATTCGACCTGGATTCTGTTTCCCTGATCCATACGGTGAAGCAGCTGGAGTCCGGCGTGGACCTCGGCGGGAACGCGCTGGTAGGCGAGCCCCCGAAATTTGCGAAGGGCGCGGTTGTATCTCCGTGCAGCGATTCCGTGGACGCGCAGCTCGCGAAGATGGAGCGCAAGGTTGCGGCCGGCGTCGATTATTTCCAGACGCAGGCGGTTTATGAGCCGGAGAAGTTCATCAAATTCATGGAGAAGGCAAAACAGTTCGGCAAGCCCGTACAGCTGGGCGTGGTTATCCCCAAGTCGGTAGGCATGGCGAGATACATGAACAACAACGTAGCCGGCATCCATGTTCCGGACGAGATGATCGAAGAACTGAAGAAGGATAAAGAGAAGACCAAGGCGGGCATCACCGGCGTGGAGATCACGGCGCGCATCATCAAGGAGTGCAGGCCGTACTGCCAGGGCGTACATATCATGGCTCTTGGATGGGAGTCCAAGATACCGGCTCTTCTCGAGCAGGCAGGAATATAATTAAAAAAGTCTGTCCTGATACGGGGGCGGAAGGCGCGTCTGCCTTCCGCCCCATCGGAGAAATTCCGGCCTCAAAAATTTTTTGAAAAAAATTTAAAAACAGGGTTGACAAAATGACGTTCCTGTTGTAATATATGCATCGTGAGTTGCGAGAAACAAACTCGCCGAGGACGCGGAGGTGGCGGAATTGGCAGACGCGCAGGCTTCAGGTGCCTGTGGTAGCAATATCGTGTGGGTTCAAGTCCCATCCTCCGCATAAAGCTTTCTGAGTCAATCAGAAAGCTTTTTTATTTGCGCGAATAAGGAAGCCGTCTTGATTTTGTTTTATTTTTGCTTTATTGCGCATACTAAGACCGCGGGGAAAGAAAATCTGCGTGTTTTCTCCCGGTCTGTACAGCGAACGAAAATCCGTTCACTGCAAAGCTGCCGCCGGTCACAGGGAGAGCAGCGAAACTACAGGAAATGCAGGAGGTGCCGCAACATGGCAGGAAACAGAAGCGACCGTCCCGATTCCAGGAGGGGAAGAGGCGGAAATTACAATCGTTCAGGGAGGATTCCTGAAGGAAGGAAGAGGAACAGGAGCAATCTCGGGAAAGCTTTTGCCATCAGTTTCTGTATTGTACTCGGGGTCGTGTTCATAAGCGGCGGAGTGGTCTACAAATTCGGGCATGGTATGTACAGCAATCTGAACTATGTGGCGGATGAGGATATAAAGATAGAGGAGACGCTTCCGGAAGCGGCGGAGGCGGAGACGCTCAGCGCGGAGGAGCGCACGGGCGTCGTGGTGAATGAGGACCAGCTCCAGAGTATCCATGATATGATGGGCGGGTTTACGGACGTGGCGGTCAAAAAGGACGATGAGATTTATAACGTCCTGATGGTCGGCGTCGACAGAACGGACAAAACCTGGAACGGCAACTCGGACAGTATGATTCTCGTGTCGATCAACAAGGCGAAGAACAAGGTGAATATGATCTCGCTGATGCGCGATACGTACGTCAATATTGCGGGAGTAGGCTACAACAAGCTGAATTCCGCGTACGCTTACGGCGGCGGCCCGCTGCTGTGCAGCACGGTCACCGATACGTTCAAGATTCAGGTGGACCGCTATGTCGCGGTGGATTTCTTTGATCTGATCGATATCATTGACTATATCGGCGGTGTAACGCTTGAGGTGAGCGACGCCGAGGCCGAGGTGGCGAACGGCTATATCCAGGATATGTGCGGCCGTCTTATGAACATAGACGCCGAACCGCATCTGTTCCCGGGAGGAGGAACTTTCTACTGCGACGGTCTGCAGACAGTCGCCTTCGCGCGCAACCGTTTCGTCGGAAATTCCGACTTCGAGCGCACGGAGCGTCAGCGCTATGTGATTTCTCAGCTGATCAAGGAAGTCCGGAACATGAGTCTTGCGCAGATGACCGAGAAGGCGCAGGGCGTTATGAAATACGTGACGATGAACATTCCGGAATCCGAGATATGGGATATGATTAAGGAAGTTCCGGAGATCCTTGATTATCAGTTTGAAATGGGCCGCGTTCCGTACGACAACATGTATGAAACGATTCTGGTCGATGGTCAGGACATGCTGGTTCCGAAGTGGGAGGAGACGCTTACGAAACTCCAGGAGGAAATATACGGGTAAGCCCATAAGGCGATGAAAAGGACCGTCGGAATTCTGCGAAAGAATGTCCGGCGGTCTTGCTGTTTATGCACAGGCCCGCATGTGGAAATTAGCTGCTGACGCAGCATGCGGGCCGCGCAGGCGAGCAGGAGGAAAAATCGCCTCCTGCTCGATCGCAGGGATCGCAGGCCCGCATATGGAAATCAGCTGCTGACGCAGCATGCCGGGAGGCAGGAAGGGGAGACAATCATTGACGGGGAAGCTGATTATGCTGGCGCTTGCCCTGGTTCTGGGGGGAACGGGCACGGGCAGCGACACAGCCGGGATACTGGAATATGCTGTACGGACGGCGGTCTGGCAACAGGAAGAGAGTGCAAAAGGGACCGATCCGGATGCACCTGCCGGGGAGGATCCTCTGCTGATTCTGGTCAACAAGGATCATCCGCTCCCGGACGATTATCAGGTGGAACTGCGGGGAGCGCCGTACGGCTCCTGCAATGTGTCGGCCGAAATGTATCCGGCCCTGAAGAATATGCTGGATGACGGGCAGCAGGAGGGGCTGCGGTTTGTCGTTGCTTCCGGCTACCGCAGCGCGAATTATCAGCAGGGACTTCTCGATGAGGACATCGATGACTTTATGGCGCGCGGAATGAGCTATGAGGAGGCGTATGAGGAGGCGACAAAAGATACCATGCCGGCGGGACACAGCGAACATTCCACCGGACTGGCGGTCGATATCGTGAGCGCTTCCTATCAGATGCTCAACGACGGACTGGAGAGCATGCCGGAGATTCAGTGGCTGCAGGCGCACTGCGCCGAGTACGGGTTTATTCTGCGTTATCCAAAGGGGAAGGAAGACATCACAAAAATCGTTTACGAATCCTGGCATTTCCGCTATGTCGGGACGGAGGCTGCAAAAGAGATCACCGAGCGGGGGATCACGCTGGAAGAGTATGTGGAGGAACCGAAAGAATCGGAAAACCCGGAAAACTCCGGGGATGACCTGACGGACGGTCAGAGCGGATGGGAGTTTCCTGGTCCGGAACAGATCTGGATCGTAAAAACCGGGAAGCGGTTTTATCTGGATTTTCTGGAATCTTTCGGGACGGAGCTGAAAAAACAGTTTGGAAGTTGGCAGGGGGTTTTCATATATGGAAGACGCTAGAACCTATCTGGACCAGATACTGGAGAAGATCAGGCGGTGCATCGCAGCGCTTGATGAGTCGATCGTGCAGGGAGAGCAGGAGATCGAGGAAATGCACGAGTACTACTGGGAAAACTATACGGAGATGGACCAGTACGGATATGAAAATTTTGACAATCAGCAGGCTCTGCTCGGACAGGTCAACGCAAATCAGGCCATGCTCGCGAAAAGAAGCCGTCTGAAGAGAATGCTGGATTCCCCTTATTTCGGAAGGGTGGATTTCTGCTTTGACGGCGATGAGGAAGCCGAGACTTTTTATATCGGGATCGGGAGTTTTGCTGAAAAAAAGGGCGGGATCCCGCTGATCTATGACTGGAGGGCGCCCGTCTCAAGCCTGTTTTATGATTATGACCAGGGGGAGGCCTCCTACGAGGCGCCCGGAGGGACGATGGATGGCGTGATCACCTCCAAATGGCAGTATAAGATCCGGGATGGACGGCTGATCTACGCGTTTGAAAGCGACACAAAGATCGACGACGAAGTGCTGCGGCGCGAGCTTGGAGCGGGCGGTGATGTGAAGCTGAAAAACATCATCCGCACGATACAGAGGGAGCAGAACGCGATCATCCGCAACACAAAGGACAGAATCATGGTGATCCAGGGCGTTGCCGGAAGCGGGAAAACCTCGGTCGCTCTGCACAGGATCGCCTATCTGCTGTACCACGACCGCGGGAATCTGAAATCCTCCAACGTGCTGGTCCTGTCCCCGAACAGCGTGTTCTCCGATTATATCTCGCATATACTTCCGGAGCTCGGAGAGGAAAATATCCGGGAGATGAGCTTTGACCTGTTTGCCTACCGCGAGCTGAATTCTGTTGTGCAGGACTGCGAGGACAGATACGATGAGATTGAGCGGAAACTGCGGCAGGAGAGACTGGGAAGGAAAGGGAAGGATGAGACCGCCCGCAAGCAGTCTCCCGAATTTATCACGGAGCTCCGGGAGTTTGTCCTGCTCGAGGAGGACAGACTGATGCGCTTTTCCGACTTCAAATATAAAAATTTCCAGAAGACGGCAAAAGAGATCATGGAAATGTTTTACTACCGTTTCCCGGACGTGCCGCTGCTGTCAAGGATGCAGGCGGTCATGGAATATTTTGTGGACGAGTATGAGACGCTGGTGAACAGGGATTTCGATGAGGATGAGATGGAGAAGATCCGGGAGCGGTTTTTCCGGATGTACCGGACGACCGACCTGTATGTTCTGTACGGAAAATTCCTCGAGGAATACGGCTACAGGCCGCTGCCCCGCGTCAAATATGAGAAGCGCTTCCTCGCGTATGAGGACGTCTATCCGATGCTGTATCTGAAATACCTGCTGTACGCGCACAACGGACATAAACAGATCCGGCATCTGGTGATCGACGAGATGCAGGATTATTCCTATCTGCAGTATCTGATTCTGGACCGGCTTTTCCAGTGCAGGATGACGATACTCGGAGACAAGGCGCAGACGATGGACAGCGAACAGGCGGATGTGATGAAATTTCTTCCGAAAGTATTCGGGAAGCAGATCCGCAGGATCGAGATGAACAAGAGCTATCGGAACACGGTTGAGATCGCGCGGTACGCCAACAGGATCAGCCGCTCCGAGGGCATGGAGCTTTTTGACCGGCACGGGAAGGACGTGGAGGAGCGGGAGTTTGCGGATATGGAGGCGGCTCTCGCGGAGGTGCTGAAGCAGTACCGGGAAAGTGCCGGGGAAAACTATGAGACATCCGCGGTGCTCACCGCGACGGAAGAGGAAGCGCAGGCGGCGTACGCGTGGCTGAAGGAACGCATGGAGGAAGCGGGAAACCTCCCCGGGGAGCAAGGGAGCGGACATACCGGTATGGCCAAGAGCGCGGCAGGCGGCCGGACCGGGACGGAGAGGGCGGACGAGGGTCCGGGAACCGGAAGAGGCCTGACTTACATTGACCGGAACAGCAGCCGTTTCCGCAAAGGACTGACGGTCACGACGTTCTATCTGGCAAAGGGTCTGGAGTTCGATCAGGTGTTCGCGGTCATGGACAGGAAGATGAGCGGCCGGCCGCTGCACCGGCAGGCGGAATATATCTGTGCGACGAGGGCGATGCATGAGCTGCATATGTACCGGTACGGCTGAGAACGGACCGTATTGAAACGCAGCAATTCCGGCGGGCTGTTTTGAGAGACGGCCGGCATGCCGGCGGACTGCCGGGGCAGACCGGAAATTATGCGTCTGCAGGAAAAGATAAGGATCACAGGGATCCGAAGCAAAGAGCGTCTGTTTCGGATTCCGCGGACGGATTCTGAAGAGGGGAGACAGATCAATGGAAAAAAGGAAATATCATCTGCCGCCGGTCGACCGGATCGCGGGGTATGATGTGAGACCGGGGTATTATGAGATCAACGGCGCTTACCTGCTTCCGGGCGGCGTAAGCTTCACGGTACATTCACAGAACGCGACGCACTGTGAGCTTTTGCTGTACCGGAGAGGGGAGGCGGAGCCGGCGGCCGTGCTGCCGTTTCCGGAAAATTACCGGATCGGAGGCGTTTACTCGATGATCGTCTTCGGTCTGGACGTCGAGGAATTTGAGTACGCGTACCGCCTTGACGGACCGAACCAGCCGGAGGAAGGGCTGCTGTTTGACCGGACGAAGACGCTGCTGGATCCGTACGCGCGTGCGGTCAGCGGGCAGCAGGACTGGGGAAAAAGCCCCAATACCGAGGAATACCGGGCGCGTGTGGTGCGCAACAGCTTTGACTGGGGCGCGTCGGCGCGTCCGCTTACGGATATGCACGATACGATCATTTACGAGCTGCATGTCCGCGGCTTTACGAAGCACGCGTCGTCGGGCGTCCGCTGTCCGGGCACGTTCGACGGACTGCGCGAAAAGATTCCCTATCTGAAAGATCTCGGGATCACGGCGGTCGAGCTGATGCCGGTCTTTGAGTTTGACGAGATGATGGGAAAGCGGGAGATCGGCGGGAGGACGCTGCTCGACTACTGGGGCTATAATCCGGTCAGCTTTTTCGCGCCGAACAGCAGCTATGCCTCCGGCGCGGAATATAACCGCGAGGGGGATGAGCTGAAAGCGCTGGTGCGCGAGCTGCACGCGGCCGGGATCGAGGTCATCCTGGACGTCGTGTTCAACCACACGGCGGAAGGGAACGAGTACGGCCCGTTCTTTTCCTTCAAGGGCTTCGACAATAACGTCTATTACATGCTGACGCCGGACGGCCACTATTATAATTTCAGCGGCTGCGGGAATACGCTGAACTGCAATCATCCGGTCGTGCAGCAGATGATTCTCGAGAGCCTGCGCTACTGGACGATCAACTACCGCGTGGACGGCTTCCGCTTCGACCTCGCGAGCATTCTCGGAAGAAACGAGGACGGGACGCCGATGAACCAGCCGCCGCTTCTGAGGAATCTGGCCTCCGATCCGCTGCTTGCGGACGTCAAGCTGATCGCGGAGGCGTGGGACGCGGGCGGTCTGTATCAGGTAGGGAGCTTTCCGGCCTGGAACCGCTGGGCCGAGTGGAACGGGAAGTACCGGGACGATCTGCGCGGCTTCTTAAAGGGCGATTACTGGCTCGCGCCGGAGGCGGCAAAGCGGATCTGCGGGTCGCCGGATCTCTATACGGGGCAGTATCAGGGCTATAATTCCTCGATTAATTTCCTGACCTGCCACGACGGCTTTACGCTCCGCGACCTGTACTCTTACAACGAAAAACACAACGAGGACAACGGCTGGAACAATACGGACGGGTCCAACGACAACAGGAGCTGGAACTGCGGGGCCGAGGGAGATACGCAGGATGAAGAGATTCTGCGCCTGCGGGACCGGCTGATGAAGAATGCCTGCGCGGTGCTGTTCTGCAGCCGCGGGACGCCGATGTTCCTCGCCGGTGACGAGTTCGGAAACACGCAGTTCGGCAACAACAATCCGTACTGCCAGGACAATGAGATCTCATGGCTTGACTGGAGCGGTCTTGAAAAATACCGCGGGCTGCATCAGTTTTTCCGTTATATGATCCGGTTCCGGAAGGCGCATCCGAGCGTCACCGGAAGCGCGTTCCCGCTCTCGAACGGGTATCCCGCGATCAGCCTTCACTCCCAGCAGCCCTGGGATCAGCAGATCACGGCGTCCTCCAGATTCCTCGGCGTCATGTTCGCGGGCTTTCTGAAGGAGAAGAACCAGGAGGATTACGTCTACCTCGCGGTCAATGTGCACTGGGAAGGGACGCATATCCATCTGCCGCAGCTCCCGCGCAGGCTGAAGTGGAGGCTGTGCGTGGATACGTCGAAAGAGGAGGCGGTCTGCGACGCGCTGTACAATCCGGAGTCCGGATATGGGGGAGACAGAAAAGACATGTCGCCGGCGGTCACGGAATACAGTCTGGGTCCGCGCAGCGTCGCGGTGTTTGTGGGGAGAACGAGACGATGATAAAAATACTGATCGTGGAGGACGATGAGGCGATCGCGAACCTGATCCGCATAAATCTGGTGAAATCCGGCTATCAGTGCGAGATCGCTTCCGACGGAGAGGAGGCGGCCGACGCGATCGCCGAGCGGCCGTTTGACCTGATCCTGCTCGATATCATGCTCCCGAAGCTGAACGGATATGAGGTTCTGGAATACGCGAAGACGGTCGATGTGCCGGTTATCTTCCTGACCGCGATGGGGGAGACGGCCCAGAAGGTAAAAGGGCTGAAGCTTGGGGCGGAGGATTATATCGCAAAGCCGTTTGAGATCGCGGAGCTGCTGGCCCGCGTGGAAACCGTGCTCCGCAGATATCACAAGACAGAGCGGAAGCTCCGGATCCTGAACATTGAGATCGACACGGATTCGAGGACGGTCACGCAGGACGGCCGTGCCGTCAGTCTTACGGCGAAAGAGTTTGATCTGCTGCTTTTGTTCGTGCGCAATAAGAACCGCGCGCTGTACCGCGAGACGATCTACGAAAACGTCTGGGGCGGCGAGTACAGCGGGACGGGAAGGACCGTGGACCTGCATGTCCAGAGGCTGAAGAAAAAGCTGGGGCTTGAGGAGCATATCACGGCGATCTACAAGGTAGGCTACCGGTTCGCCGTGTAGAAACCGTGTAGAAAAAGGGATGCGAAGCTGCAAAAAACGCGGATGTCAGGGACGGACAGAAATGCCCGGCCCCAAAACGGAAGGAGCGAGTCATCCGACAGGATATAAAGGGGGTCTGTATTGCCATGAAATTGTCCTGGAAAATATTTTTTATCACGACCCCGCTGTTTGTCCTGTTTCTGACAGTGTTCGGGACCTGGATCGTGCAGGAGAGCTTCCAGAGCAATCTGACGAGGGAGATCGAGAGCTGTCTGATGGAAAACGAGATGTTTCAGACCTCCTATGAGCTGACGCTGAACGGAATGTCCGCCGGACAGAGGGAGAGGACGTCCGTGAGGGCCATGATCGAACCGTTTCATCGGGCGATGGACAGCGCGCTGGGCTGCGCGAGGGTTTATGACGGTGAGCGCAGGGTGCTGTATCAGGATAATGAGCTCACTGTCCCGCACCGGATCTGGGAGGCGCTGGAGCCGTCCGGGAGCAAAGAGGACGGGAACACGGGAGAAAACGGCGGCGATGAGTCTTCCCGGATTGCGAAAGGAAGCTCCGGGGACGCGCAGAAGGAGCAGGCCGCGGCAGAGAACAGCGAAAATGCGTTCTCCCAGGCTGCGGAAGGGAATTTTGCGAAGGAGGAGGCTGCCGCCGCGGACGGCGGATATAACGTGGGGCGGCAGATCGTGCGTCAGGACGGCAGGTACTATATTGCCGTGCTTTCCAGGAGCAGTTCCGGCGTCTGGTTCGAGACGCTGCGCAATGTCTCTTCCGTTTTTCAGGACCGGGATGATATATACGGCAGCTACCAGGCGGGCATGCTGCTTGTCGCGTCTTTCGCGGGCCTGTTTACGCTGCTTGCCCTCCTTCTGGTCATGAGAAATACACAGAAGCTTTCCTCCGCGACCAGGAGATTCGCGATGGGGCGCTACGACACGCGCGTGTGGATCCGGAGCGATGATGAGATCGGCAGGCTGGCGGACGATTTCAACTGGATGGCCGATGTCATGAACCGGCAGATGGAACAGCTCCAGGACGAGGTGCGGCGGCAGGAAGCGTTTACTTCCGCGTTCGCGCATGAGCTCAAGACGCCGCTGACTTCGATCATCGGCTATGCGGAGACAATGCGGTCGATGGATCTGACAAAAGAAGAGTCCGATATGTGCGCCGATTACATCTACCGGCAGGGGAAGCGGCTGCAGTCGCTCTCATACAAGCTGCTGGAGATGGCGATGGCGGATCAGTATCAGATGGTTTACCGCAATGTGTCCGTAAAGGATCTGTTTGAGGAAGCGGAAAGGACTATGGACGCGGTTTTCCGGGAAAAGCATCTGACGCTGATCGCGGAGCAGGACAGCGGCTTCATCCTTGGCGACCGTGTTCTGCTCTCCTCTCTGCTGTTCAATCTGCTCGACAACGCGCGGAAGGCTTCCTATGACGGCGGCCGGATCTGGCTGACCGGACGGACGCTGACCGGCGGCGGATACTCGATCACCGTGGAGGATGAGGGAAAAGGAATCCCGCCGGAAGAGCTGAACCGGATCACGGAGGCGTTTTACATGGTGGATAAATCCAGGTCGCGCAAGGAAGGCGGAGCGGGACTCGGACTTGCCCTGTGCAAGAAGATCCTGGAGCTGCACCAGGGAAGCTGGCAGATGATGAGCGAGCCGGGAAAAGGCATGCGCGTCACAGTGCTGCTCGGAGCACCCGCGGCGGGGGAGACCGCGCGCAGGAAACCCCGCAGAATGAGGCGGCGGCAGGATAATGGGGGGGGGGCAGGAAGGCTGATCTGGTAAACGGCGGGCAGGCGCCGGCCGAAAAAAAGAGAAATTTGTGAGGCACAGTATGGCGGAAGGAAGCAGATATCAGGATAAGACGGAAAAACGCGGCCGATGGAAGGCGCGGCTGAAATACGCGGCCGGAACCGCGGCTCTTGTGTTCACGGTGCTGCTTGCTCTGTTCCTTCCCGGCTGGTATTCCGGATGGAGAGAGACGGGGGCCATGGAACAGGTCGTTCTGGAAAAACGGGAAGAGATCCGCCTTCTCGATATGGAGGCGCTGGATATCAGCACGAAGCTGGCGATGCTGGGAGAGTCGGAGGAGTTCAATTACAGCGTGACGGTCGATATCACAGGTGCCGGCGAGACGAATCTGCAGTATCAGGAGCTTGTCGATGAGAAGCTTTCGGAATGGCAGGATTGTCATCTGCTTCCGGAGAATCCTTTCCCCACAGGAATTATCGAAGGGGGAGAAGACTGGAACATCGGGCTGGATACCTATGTGAAGATCGATGCCGGTCTCATTCCGGTCAGAACCCTGATCAGGGAAAGAAGTGTGGATAGCGGCAGCATTGAGGTTGTGATACTGGATCAGAGCAATGATTTCCTGTACTACGTGGGAATTGTGAGCGAGCCGGTGCTTTTCTATATTCTTCAGAACCTGGGAGTGGGGACAGATGAGGAACTGATGCAGAAGATGGCGGACGGTACGTACTCGATGGATATGATCCGGGATCTTTCCTGGTACGATTACGCCTCCGTATGCGGAGCGGATTCCCAGGAGATCAGGGCAGCCGACCGCACCGGAATTTTTCAGGATGTAACGCTGCGGTACGAGGAATTTGACGTATCCGCTTTCCGGTCAATGATTAATTTTGAAGGAGAGTTTGGCCTGCAGACCATGTTCGGGACGGACAGATGGGCGGAACTTGCGTATACCATCGTCAATCTGTATACGGGCCGTGGAGTATACAAAGTCGACCACTCGGAGTGGGTCGATACCTGGAATGAGGAAGCGATCGGATATGGGAGGGATGATCTCCTGCTCATACCGGAAACGGAGACGGAGATTGCGGCTGCACAGCAGGAAGCGGGCAGTTCTCCGGACGGGTATGAAGAGAATGTCCCCGACGTGATCCTCTCGGACGAGGCCGAAGAACAGGCAGAGTGGTATGACGGGAAAGAAGAGATATCCTGGCAGGAGGAAGAACTGATGAGGAGGTACGGGATCGATCCGGCAGACCTGCCGGAGGAAAAAAAGGAACAGATACTGCGGGATATACAGGATAAGGAACAGATGGGAAACTATGGGATTGAGCCGGCGGCAGAAGCGGCAGATGACGGATGGTGAGTCCGCGGTTCTGGAAAAATTTTTCTGTCATTCTGATAAAGATACAATTCTGATACAAGTTTGAACAAATTCTGATACATTTTCTTATTATCCTCTCTTTAGCAAAGCGCTAAAGTCCAGCTAAGAAATGTCAAGGGGTGATATGAAAAAAACTAAATTTATTGCAGTAAGGCAAAAAGGGCAGCCT
>CANRGB010000097.1 GCA_947630005.1 uncultured Lachnospiraceae bacterium | reverse complement strand
CAGCGCTTTCCATTGGCATAGAACCGGTGACAACAGCCTCATTTACTACCTGCGCCCAATAAATTTCAGCTTCTGCTTTATTAAATTTTGCCTCATATTGATAAGTGACCCGCAATTCATCGTCCGTTCTCAGCGGATTATAGCTCCCCTTTTTCAACTTTACCTGGAATGTTTGCGGAGCATAAGGATTGTCAGTATTCGGCTCTGCCAGAATAAGTTCGTAGTCATCTTCAGTAAGCGTGATCGTTTTTCCGTCTCGAATAACCGTAACCTTAATGTCCGGCTTCTCATCTTTGCCATTTACCATCTTCAGGGTAATTCCCTTAGAATCGGGCGGCGTAAGGGTATCACTCACGACAACATCCTGAACAGGGCCATGATCTACTTTTGTGCTAACGGTATAATTTAAAATACTTTTATCGCTGTTATATGTGCTGACCTTATTCACTGTGATCTGGGGCTGGTTCGTGACTTCAAATTTAAAGTCCTCTCCAGTCTCTCCAAAGTTGACGTCTTCATCGCCGCCATCCCCGGTTTTCTGGGCTGTAGCCTCCATGTCAAAGTTCAATTCGATGTTAGCTGCTTCTTTCAGCTTTTCCTTTCCGTCTTCGTTAAGTTGTACAATAAGTTTGCCGTCTTTAACAGAATATTCTCCAATAACGACATCTTCTCCGTTGAACCGGATTTTCAATTTTATATCCTCTCTCTCCATAACAACAAAGTTACTCGGGATATCATAGGTCATCGTCCCGTCAGGCTCTTCCCAACAGAATTGCTTGCCAACGCCTTTTTCCTGAAATTTCAGATAGATAGTGTATTTTTCACCCACATACAACGTGCCGTCCTTTGAAACCTCTGTGCCTTTGTCATCCGTGATCGTCACGTTACTTAGCAGTCCGGTCATATCACCCGTCGGCAGACTCATCAGAGCTATCCCGGGTTCTTCCCCATTACCATAAGACGCAATCACAAACTCCGAAAACCCATCCGTCGTAAAGGAAACAAAGCCCGCGTCGTCCACCGCCGTATCCGCGATGACCTCCGCGTCACTCCCCCCAAGATGAACCACCTTGACGGGTTCTCCTGCCGCGAAGCCGTCCTTCAGAACCTGCACAGTCACGTTCACCGGAGCTGCTGGCTCCACCTCCTGCTCTCCTACGTAAAAGCCCACTTTATAAAGGGCATTCGCCGGAACATCTTCACCGTTCCTGCCCACCGCGTCCATCGCAGCCGTCATATTCTGTGAATACGCGTCCGGATCCTCTTCCGGAGTCATCAGCCAGGCACGCAGCTCTGCGTCCTCTGGAATCCGGGCCTCTTTTCCGTACATCGCTTCGACGTACACCGTGTCATCCCTGTATGACGCAGTCAGCGGGCTGCCTTCCCTGTGGAGATTCGTCCACAGCCCCAGCAAAACCAGGATCATGCCGAATATCACAGATACCCAGCCCGCGATGCCCAGCAGGGTATTCGGCCCGCTCCGCTTGTTAAACAGTCTCTCTGGGGCATCATTCATCTTTCTCATTTCCATCATGCTACCTCCATAAACCATTGCTGAAAAGCCGGTATTCCTCCGGCTTTATGATTGTTTCAGGCGTCTTTTCGCCCGGCAGACACCAGAACCTGTTCCCGTTCGGACAGAAGGACTGTCCGGAGGCGTTTGTTTCCGCAGTTCCGGCCGTCATGTGACGCTTCCGTCCTGATTTATCCTGATTTCCTCCTGGACAGGATCCTTCTTTTCCCCGCCCGCAAGACGCATAACAGGCCGCCGCGGAGGGAAAACTCTTGTAAGATCAGAATAGGCTGGTCCGGACGGCTGGTGTCGCAGATTTGTGTATTCTGCGACACAATGCCGTTTCAAAGGCAGAGGAACAGCTCAAAAAGGCCGGATTTATAAGGAAAATGAGAAAGAAGTAAGAATGATATCTCCCGTTTTTTGTCATTTGACTAAAATGTTTGACTGCTTATATTACGGGTCCGCAAGCGTCAGCTTCTCCATATTGGCCCGCTTTGCCTCCAGAGAAGAATGGACATAGCGGTCCAGCGTCGTGGAAGTCTTCGCGTGTCCGAGAATCTCAGACAGGGATTTCAGCTCGAATCCCACCTCCATGCAGCGGGTCGCGAACGTATGGCGCAGCGTATGGAAATGGACCCCTTCCAGCCCACATTCCCTGGTATACCGCCTGAACTTCCGCTGCAGTTTTCGAGGCTCCATATAGTCTTCTGTCCCGGTCAGGACATAGGCGTACGGACGGTGCGGATCCTTCCGCCTGCACAGCGCGGCCATGTCCTCCGACAGCGGGATTGTCCGGACTGACGTATCGCTTTTGGGATCCCCGATCAGAATCTTCGTCTTTCTCTTCCCCTCCCCGCTCAGATTTTTGATGCGCTGCATGGCGGCATCGACCAGCAGCGTACTGCTCTGCACAGAGAGGTTCTCCCACTTCAAAGCACAGATTTCCCCGATCCGAAGACCGGTCATCAGCGCCAGAAGCACGCCGAATTTGCACTCATCCATATCTTTTTGCAGATAAACTGCCAAACGGTTCTGTTCCTCAGGGGTGAGCACCCGCGGTTCCTTTTTCACTTCCCTGGGATACCGGATATCCAGGACCGGGAAAATGCCGGGATACTGCTTTGCCGCGCAGCGCAGCACCGCATGAAGCACCATCAGTATATTTTTGACACTCTGCACGGACAGCCCTTCTTCCAGCAGCTCAGCCCTGAATGCCTCTATAATCTGCGTGCTGAGTCCGAGCGGATAGCAGCTGCCCAGTTTAGGAAGGATGTGGCAGCGGAGTGTGGACTCATACTTCACATACGTGGATTCCCTGATCCTGGGTTTCTGCATCCGCAGCCATTCCTCACAGAAAAACGCAAGCTGATGCCGGTTCCCCGTCATCGGAAGCGGCCGGTTGTCCAGAAGCGCCGCCTTGATCTGTTCTACCTTTGTCTTGGCCTCCCTGTAAGTCCTGCCGTAGCAGAATCCGTACCTGATCTTCCCGGAAAGCTCGTATCCCTTGATGTAGCGTGCTTCCCAGCGTCCGTCTTTCCTCTGAAAAATGTTTTCTCCTCTTCTGGGCATCTCTCTTCCTCCTGATTCATAAAATATGTACAGAGCCAGCCGGCCTGACTGCTTATCTGACTGCGATAAGGCTCCGGATCTCCCGATTACACCCCGGAAAATGTCGGAAAAGTCAGCGGCCCGGTAAAATTTTAGTACGCAAATTCCCCGCATCCTATTGAAAAAACACATTCGAGGTGGTAAAATATGTGCATTACAGGAGCAGATTCCGTGTCGCAGAATACACAAATCTGCGACAAAAATCACAAAAATGCCAAAATTTTGGCCCGCCTGGAAATCCCCGGCGGGCCTTTTTGTTTCGAATTTTCTTTTTTCATTAAAAGGGAGCGGCTGGTTACTGTCGGTTTTGGGCTTCTGAAACTTCAAGGGCAGGCAAAACCCGGATGGATCTTGCCTGCCCTTGTCTGGACTATCTGTTTCCCGACAGCTCCCTGACCTTCACATTAGTCTTTCCTTTGTTTCGGCCGATGTCAGATACAGGGATCATCTTTACCTGATCATGAAACCGCCCATCTCTCCGAACTCCCACGTCCCCTGAACTCCGCAGGACGCGGCTCCGACCTCAAACTGCAGCTTGGCAATCCCGAGATCGAGAAATTCCATACCGTTTCCTTTCTTCCAGATTCTCGCGAATACCTTTCCCTCCTGGAAAACGATATTCACCGGCTGCTGATTTGCCGCCGACGGCCCCAGACGGACTGCCTCGGCTCCTTTGCGCACCCACAGCGGAAGCCTTTCAAAGTCCTGATTTGCCTCCACAAACTCCTTCAGATCACGGTCTTTTCTCCGTATGGTCGTGCGGATCATTTTCTGCTTCGCGGGAGTCTTGTCCGCCGCGTACCCAAGCGGAATAACGCTCCAGAGCTTCTCGCCCTGGGGAACCTCCGTCCAGAATGATTTCCGGTCGTAAGTTCCCGCGACCCAGCATGTCCCCAGTCCGAGCCGCTCCGCGTACAGAACCAGTTTCTCCCCGTAATACCCGACCTTCTCGGCCGAGACGGGATCGTCTCCTCCCACAAGCGCGGCAAAGGCATATACGACCCCGCTGAACATGGCGGGAGCCAGCTTTATCGCCGCTTCTCCCCTTCTCTTTGATGTATGCAGCTGAAAATGCAGACCTGATTCCTGATTCAGTCCCTCGATAAAAGAGGACAGTTTCTCAAGTTTTTCTTCCTCGATCATTTTCTTCTCTCTGAAAGCCCTGCAGGAAATCCGCTTTTCAAGTACTTCCCAATCTGTCGTAACCATTTTGTTCCTCCTTACGTATTTACTTAATAAAATAATATTTCCTGCCGGAATAATTGTCAACCAGTTTTCAAAGGATTCCGTCAACTAATCCGCCCTGTCCTGCCAAATCGGAAGGGATTTCCGGGGCAGCTGTTGACAGAACAAATCCCGCCGCTTTATTATACAGGCAAAGGATGTCCCGCACCTGGATCCGCGGGCGGATTTTAAACGAGGAGGAATTTGCAATGAACAAGATGGGCTTTGGTTTTCTCCGGCTCCCGGTCACAGACCCGAAGATTCCGGACTCTTATGACACGGAGCTGCTGAACCGCATGGTGGATTATTTTCTGGAGCACGGCGGCAGATATTTCGACACCGCATATACGTATCTGAACGGGAAAAGCGAATGGGCGCTCGGGGAATGTCTCGTGAAACGTCATCCCCGGGACCGTTTTATTCTCGCGGACAAGCTGCCCGGATATCTCGTGACCTCACAGGAAGACTGCCGGAATTATTTTGAAGAGCAGCTGAAACGGTGTCATGTGTCTTATTTCGACGTCTACCTGCTGCACTGGCTGAACGGAAGAAATTATGAACTGGCGGAGAAATACCACGAATTTGAATTTCTTCAGGAGCTGAAAACTTCCGGCAAAGCAGGCAGAATCGGCTTCTCCTACCACGATACCGCCGACCTGCTGGACCGCATCCTCACCCGTCATCCGGAAGTGGACTATGTGCAGCTGCAGATCAATTACCTCGACTGGGAAAGCGAGGCGATTCAGGCGAGGCGCTGTTACCAGACTGCCTGCAAACATCACAAAAAAGTGATCGTGATGGAACCGCTCAAAGGCGGGACCCTGGCGCGGATTCCGGCCGATGCCGAACGGCTCCTGCACACGCTCGATCCCATTCATTCGGCCGCCTCTTACGGCCTCCGCTTCGTGCAGAGCCTGCCCGAGGCCGAGATCGTGCTGAGCGGCATGAATTCCATGGAGCAGATGATCGACAACATGCGGGATGTGGAGCCGGTCTCCGACGCCGAGAAAGCTGTTCTCTGGAAAACAGCCGACCTGCTCCGCCATTCGACCGCGGTCACATGCACAGCCTGCGGCTACTGCCTGCAGCACTGTCCGCAGGATATTCCGATTCCGTCTTATTTCAAATTATATAATGAATATTCGAGAAATCCCGGCGACGACTGGAAGATCAGGCCCGCCTACCAGGAACTGGCCGCGAATTACGAGTACGCCTCCGCCTGCGTCAGGTGCCGCAGCTGTGAGAAGAACTGCCCGCAGAATATTCCGGTCACGCATTATCTGGAAAAAGTCGCGGGGGTATTTGAATAGATATATATTCGATATTCGGGTTACACGGAGGACGAAACGAGAGAACGGATGGCAGGCAGGCTATTAAACTTTCTGTTCCTTTTGCAGCTGCGCAATTATTGCTTCCAGTTTCTTTACTTTCTCCTCCGCGGCTTCCGCTTTCTCCTCTGCGGCTTCCGCAAGATCCCTCATCCGCTCGTACCTTTCCCACTCTTCATCAAACAACATTTGTGTCAGCCTCAGCATTCTGATCTCCTCCTTTATCTCCTCAAAATCTTCCTTCTCCAGAAATTTATCCGCCATCGCGAACAGCATCGCCTCCGCTTTATCCGACAGTTCCTTCTCTTCTGTTTTCCCTTCACTTATTAGTCTCAGCGCTGTCCGGATCCGCTCTCTCGTCTCCATCTTCCCGTCCATCAGCGGACACAAGGTCAGGAGTACCAGCTCTTCCTTCGTGATAACCTCTCCTTTTTCCACCTTTTCCCTCAGCCCGGCAAGCAGATCATCCGCATCATGGTTTCTCATAATGATCGGCTGAATCCGGTATGTATTGATCCCCGACGTAAACTCTGTCATGGGGCTGCGCACTCTCCCCGAATACAGCACGTACGTCACGATCTCCACATTATACTGGTAGCCAGCCAGCGCCTCGTACACACGGAAACGCTTCAGACCTTTCAAACCTTCATTTTTACTTTGAAACTCAAAATGTTTCCACTCCCCGTTTTCCATCACCAGATTAAAATCCTGAAAGAACTTGTGTACCTCCAGCTGGATAAGCTCCGTCGGTGCGACGGAAACCACCTTTCCTTCGATTCCAAAGCAGGGAAGCAGCTCATCTGCAAAGAACTGCATGGAAGTCTTCAGGATCGCATCCTCATGCTGCTGCACGGTATGCCGCAAATCCTTTTTGTCGCTGTCAACGCTTTCTTTTTCTCCGGTTTCCGCCGCGGCATTTCCCTTTTCACCGTTTTTCAACGCGGCATTTCCTCCACCATTTTCTCTTTTTCTGTTTTTCTTCCCGGAAGTTCTTTTTTCTCCGTTTTTTTCTTCGGCTGCTTTCCTGCTTCTGCCTTTGTCGTATTTTTGTTTTTTCTCCATAAATCTCCTTTCCGACATGTCATGAGGCTGGGGCAAAAAGGATTTTGTCCCCATAATGCTGCGAATTGCCACACTTCATGCTCTCGCAATTCTAAAACATCTCAGCAGCCATACTGAAAAGAAAGTTTTTATCTGCACTCATTGTATCAGGTTTTTTCGATTAGTACAATCCTTCTTATACTTTTTTCTGACTAAATGATACTTTTTTATCTTTGCTGATAATTCCTCCGAACCGAGGCGAATTTAAAAAAGAGAATATAACACTGGAATAATCTGGAATGGCAGCTGATATTTCTGCTTTTTCATGGCATATCATGTTTGTCTCATTCAATATATTAATATATATCAAAATTTTTGTCAATCCATTTCATATTCAGACGAAAGCTTTTTGTGCCACAGGAAATCCAATGAAATTTTCTATACAGGCCACCAGCGCACAGTAAACATCCATCCCCCGCAGTCAGGGCACACAAATCATTTCTCTCCTGACACAACCGGGAATTCCATCCGCATCTCAAATCCCTCCCCCGGCACGGAACTTGCGGCAAGCGTAACCCCAAGCTCTCCCGCAAGTTCCCGGACGAGATACAGCCCCATCCCGGTCGCGTTCTTTTCTTCTTCACCGGAAGCACCTGTGAATCCACGGTTGAAAATATATGGAAGATCGCAGCTTTTTACGCCTCTGCCGTTATCCCGAATCAGAAGCACATCCTTCTCTGCATTCCGGGGCAGCCCGGCCGAAAATTCTGATTCTCCGACCGCACTTTGTCCGTTCCTGATTTCCGGCATTTTCGCCTCAGCAGAATCAGCCGGCGCTCCTGCCCCGCTTCTTTCCAGCTTAATCACAAGCTCCGGCTCCGCGCCGCTGTACTTGACCGCATTGCTGACGGTCTGACTCAGCATGAAGCGCAGGCTGCGCCGGTCCGTATATATTTCCCGGTCCGGAACGCAGAGGATCACCTGAAACTGCTTTTCCTCAAGAAGCGGCCGGTAATCCCCGATCACCTCCTCCACGCAGGCGCGGACGCTGACGTACTCAAACAGATAATCCTTCTGCGTGCTTTTCAGACGAGCACAGAACAGTATCTGCTCCGTGAGTTCCTGCATGCGGCTGCGGACATAATCCAGCCGGAAACCCACAGCCTCCGGAATTTCCTCTCTGTGATGATCCAGCAGCAGCGTCAGCAGAGCGATCGGCGTCTTTGTTTCATGCGCCCACGCTTCCACATACTCTTCATATTCTTCCACGCGTGCCTGCGTCTGCTCATACTTGTACCGGTTTTCACGCAGCAGCCTGCCCAGCCGGCGGATCCCTTCCGTCTGCGCGGCGCCTGCCAGTTTTACGAGAGCTTCCTCCCGGCGGACATCCGGATCATCCAGGAAATCCCAAAACGCCTGCTGCCTTCTGCGGCTCTGCCATCCGAGAATCCCGCACACCGCCGCAAACAAAAAAACGGTCGCCAGCACAATCACCGCCGCCAGCGCCCGAAATGCCGCGGCGTTGGCAAGCCACAAAAGAACCGCCGCAAAAATATCGATCCCTGCCAGAAGCGCCAGCCACGGAAGATGCTGTCGGAGAAAATTCCAGTTTTGTCTCATAATTATTTGATCACGATTCCTTCCGTTTCTTCCATTCATCAAACAAGCCGATACCCCTCGCCCCGCACTGTCTCGATCCGCTGCCGCATTCCCACGGCGGCCATCGTCTTTTTCAGCCTTGTAAGATTCACCTGCAGCGCGTTCTCGTCGATGAACTCTGTCGTTCCCCAGACTGCAAGGCACAGTTCCTCCTTCGCGACGATCTGATCCCGGCGCGTCAGAAATATTTCGAGCAGCTTTCCCTGATTCTTCGGAAGGATTACCGATGTGTCGTCGATGTACAGCGTGTAAGTCTGCCGGTCGAGGAGAAAGCCCTCCCCTTCCAGCAGATTTCTGCGCCCCTCATACCGTTTCAGGATGTTTTCCAGACGCGCAAGCAGCCGTTCCGCCCTGCAGGGCTTTGTCAGATATTCATCCGCGCCTAACTTCAGCGCACGCAGCTCATCCTGCATCTGATCCCGGGAGGTCAGCACGAAAACCGGTATAGAACTTCGCTGCTTCAGGCTGCGGCAGATCTCAAAACCGCCCGCTCCGGGCAGATTCAGATCAAGCAGCACGAGATCCGGGGAGAGCGCAAGCAGACGCTCTCCCGCTTTTTCAAATTCGCAGATTTCATACACCTCATAGCCCGCCCCGCACAGGATTGCCGACAGTTCCTCCCGCACCAGGGCGTCGTCCTCCACGACCGCAATCTGTTTCATAAATCCTCCAATCCGGCCAGATTCCAACCTTGTCTGTTTTCCGAAATCAGCGAGAAGCTGCCGGAAAGCAGGTCCGCATACTGTACGTTACTTCTCCCGATCCGGCTCTATCTACTTTTACTCCTCCCGCTCCGGCTCCATCAGCGTCAGCAGATACCGGGCGCTGATCTTTCTGACTAACCTGATATAGCTGTATTCAACCGCAAAAAGCAGCAAAAGCATCGGAACAGAAAGTCTTATCATTTCCGGGATACTTTCTCTCATCTCAAAGGCGAGCAGGCCTGTCAGAAGCGCTCTTTCCCCAAATAAACTGCCGGCTGCCGCAAGCACGACCGGAATTCCGAAATACCATCGGATCTGTCTGGCCGCAGACCGGCACAGCATCCCATAGTTCGCGCCAAGCCGCACCAGCGTCCGGTATCTGCGTCCCGCCTTCTGCTGTCCCATCAGAAACTGCACGCCGATGACGGTATTTGCGACGACCAGAAAAATAACCGCGAGATAGATCGTCAGGTAGCTTGCGGCCACCGTGTAAAACAGCTGACGCCCCATATTCTGCAGAAAGCTCTCATACGGCAGTCCCGCCTCATCCAGCTTCTGGTTCATGGCAGAGATTGCCTGCAGAAGGCTCTTTCCTCTCACGGCTTCCTCACTTAAAATGCCGTTCAGATATACGCTGTAATCTCCCCGCGTATAATATTCGAACTGCTCATCCGGCAGGATCAGCGCAAAGCTGAGCGTGATTAGCCGGTCCGTGACCAGAGCCGTGGTCTGCACCTCACCTGTCAGGCGTATGGCCGCGCCGTCCAGCACAGCTTCCGGCTCTTCGGACAGAATCGCATTCAGTATTCTGGTCCGCTCGTCATCCGTAAACTCCGGATCGATATAGACGCCGGCTTCCCCTTTCTCCAGTTCCAGCGCCGGAAGTCCTGCCGCATCAAGCAGCGCATTGTAGGCAGTCAGTGAGATCAGATGCGGAGCGGACGCATAACTGAGATTATTTAAAAGGACCTCCCTCGCATAGGATTCGGGCAGCCCGGCCAGAGCGTCCATAACCGTCTCCATCTGAAATGCATGCTCATAATCCTCTGTCGTGCGGATATAGCCCACTTTCATCTCAAACAGGCTGGAAAACTGCGTATCCAGTCCTCTGTCAGCCAGCGTTTTCCGAACTGTGCCTTTTTTTTCCTCCTCCGCATCATCCAAAAATGTGTAATCGAGGACATGTTCCTTTGACCAGCCGCTGTTCCGGGCAATCGCCACGCCCGAGCCAAAGCAGCAAAGAGCCGCAAGAATCAACAGAAAGCTGACCGCCATCGCGCCCGAATGGCGGATCACCGTTTCCTCAAGCTGCCGAAAGTCAAAGACCTGGAGTTTTAAAGAACTGTTATCGTTCCCTTTCCCACGGTCTGCAGGCCATGATACGCGTTTTTCCCGCCGTGCCAGAAAATTCATCGCAAAACGGAGCCCGTAAAACAAAAACGCCGTCCCCAAAAGTCCAAGCGCAAGCGTATACCCCATCTTGTCTATCTGCCTCCATGAGATTCCTCCGGCGGCCATCGCAAACGCGGCCGTCAGGCAGATCAGTCCGGCAAGCAGCGACAGCAGATAAACCGCCGCCGGTTTTTGTTTCTTCACTCCTTCCGGCGTATCCTGCAGCAGACTGCCGATCTCCTTGCGGGCAATTTTTGCGCCAAGGATCAGAAAAGCGGCAAACTTAACCAGAAGGAATCCTGCCGCGGTCCACAGCGCCGCGCGCAGCGAAAAAGAACTCTGATGCCCGATGATCCCCAGTCCGACAGCTTTTGCCGTCACAAGGCTCGTCAGCTCCGAGATCAGCACGGCGGCCGGAATCCCGATCACCAGCGCCAGGACGCTGCCGGAAAAATCCTCCGCAAGCAGCAGAAGAAACAGCTTCGGACGACCAAGCCCGAGCAGCAGATACACCCCGAATTCATGCCTGCGCCGCCCGATCTGAAAACTGCCGGCATAGTAAATCAGAAAAAACAGGATAACCAGCGTCGCTCCATAGAACAGAGGAATCATGGCCATCAGCTTGTCCACCGCGTCGCTCTCCATCTTTTTCAGGAACAGCATGACATCCTGGGCCGGGAGCGACAAAACAATATAGAACGCGATAACCGAGAGCAGAAGGGAGAGGAAAAACAGGCTGTTCTCCTTCCTGTTTCTTCTGCTGTTGCGGCGGATCAGCGTTCGGAACATTCCGGATGATTTCTCACAAAACATTTTCGCTGCCTCCTCCCATCTGCGCCACAACTTTCAGGATGCGCCCGTGAAACATCTGCCGTGTCTCTTCCGGGATATCTCTGCGAAGCTCATGAACAATCCGCCCGTCCCGGATAAACAGAATCCTCCGGCAATAGCTCGCCGCGCCGGAATCATGCGTGACCATCAGGATCGTCGCGTTCTCATCCCGGTTCAGACCAGCCAGCTTCTCCATCAGAGCCTTTGCGTTCCTCGAGTCGAGTGCCCCGGTCGGTTCGTCCGCAAGCACAAGCTCCGGCTTCATGATCAGCGCCCGCGCCGCCGCGACCCGCTGTTTCTGCCCTCCGGACATCTGCGCCGGAAATTTGTCCAGCACATCCGCGATCTCCAGATAATCCGAAAGCTGCCGCAGTCTTTCCCGGCTCTCTTTTTCCGAAATGCCGTGCAGCGACAGCGGAAGCAGAATGTTTTCCCTTCCGGTCAGATTATCGAGCAGTTCAAAATTCTGAAACAGATAGCCGATTTTCTTCCCGCGGTATTCTGACAGTTCCCTGCCTTCCATCTTCTGTATCTGTGTACCGCGCAGGGCAATTCTCCCCGCGGTCGGACGGATCACTGCCGCGATACAGTTTAAGAGCGTTGACTTGCCGGAACCGCTGCTGCCCATAATACCGAGAAATTCCCCCTCCAGAACCTGAAATGTGACACCGTCGAGGGCTTTCGTCCGATTTTCGGATTTTCCTCCATAGTACCTGCTCAGGGAATCGATTTCAAGAATATTCTCTGTTCTGATGTTTTCCATTTCGCATACCTCCGTTTTCTGTCAGACACCTTTCTGTGCGCCTCTTTCCCGCTTCTGTAATCTGTACTTGGCCTCGCCCGGTGCTGACAAGTCACATATTACCATATGCCGGACCGGAAAAACACTTACAGATGATGAAAGAAACCCGCGTGTTTTTAGGGAATTTAATCAAATTATTAACAAACCTTAAGAATTTGTCAGTATATGTTAAGATATGTCTTTTATAATGGAATGCGAACTTTAAGACTCTGCCGCGGACAGACGGCAGAAATAT
>CANRGB010000096.1 GCA_947630005.1 uncultured Lachnospiraceae bacterium | reverse complement strand
GCGATCAACATCGTTCCGAACTCCACAGGCGCTGCAAAGGCAATCGGCCTTGTTATTCCGGAACTGAACGGCAAGCTTATCGGCGCGGCTCAGCGTGTACCGACCCCGACAGGCTCCACGACGATTCTGAACGCGGTTGTAAAGGGAGCTCCGTCAGTTGCGGATATCAACGCGGCGATGAAGGCAGCGACGACAGAGTCCTTCGGATACACCGAGGATGAGATCGTTTCATCGGATGTTGTCGGAATGAGATTCGGTTCTCTGTTCGACGCGACGCAGACCATGGTCATGAACCTCGGGAACGGGACATCCCAGGTACAGGTTGTTTCATGGTATGACAACGAGAACTCATACGTAAGCCAGATGGTTCGTACGATCAAATACTTTGCAGAGCTGGCATAAGAGCCGTGGGTTTTCACCAATCCAGCAGATGCTGCGCTGATCTCGGGGCAGCCTGATCGTTAACGCAGCGCTATATTAGTAGTATGACCTGAAAAGAGGTCCGGTCTGAAAGGGCCGGACTTCTTTTGCATTATGCGCAGGCCTGCATATGGAGATTGGCTGCTGACGCAGAAACATTCCGCAGGACTGCAGGATTCCATTTTATGCATCACGTTTGTACAGGAAAAGGATTAATATCAGGAGGAATTCCAATGCTTAATAAGAAATCTGTTGACGATATCAATGTAAAAGGCAAAAAAGTTCTGGTGCGCTGTGATTTCAATGTGCCGCTCAAAGACGGAAAGATCACGGATGAGAACCGCCTTGTCGCGGCTCTGCCGACCATTAAGAAACTGATCGCTGACGGCGGAAGAGTGATCCTCTGCTCGCATCTTGGCAAGCCGAAGGGAGAGCCGAAGCCGGAGCTTTCTCTCGCGCCGGTTGCCGCTCGTCTTTCCGAGCTGCTCGGCCAGGAAGTAAAGTTTGCGGCTGACAATGAGGTTGTCGGCGCGAACGCGAAGGCCGCTGTTGAGGCTATGAAGGACGGCGAAGTGATTCTTCTTCAGAATACCCGTTACAGAGTGGAAGAGACAAAGAACGGCGAAGCGTTCTCCAAGGAACTGGCTTCCCTGTGCGAAGTTTTTGTAAACGACGCATTCGGCACCGCGCACCGCGCGCACTGCTCCAATGTCGGCGTAACCGCGTTTGTTGACACCTGCGCAGTCGGCTATCTGATGCAGAAAGAGATCGATTTTCTCGGCAACGCCGTGAACAACCCGGTCCGCCCGTTCGTAGCAATCCTTGGCGGCGCGAAGGTTGCGGACAAGCTGAACGTAATCTCCAACCTGCTTGAGAAGTGCGATACGCTGATCATCGGCGGCGGCATGGCCTACACGTTCCTGAAAGCGAAAGGACTTGAGGTCGGAACTTCTCTCGTTGACGATACGAAGATCGACTACTGCAAAGAGATGATGGAAAAAGCGGAGAAGCTTGGCAAGAAGCTGCTCCTTCCGGTTGACACGACGATCGCTCCGGCGTTCCCGTCCCCGATCGACGCGGAAATCGAAGTATCCGTTGTGAAAGCTGACGCGATCCCGGCTGACCAGATGGGCCTTGATATCGGAACAGAGACGGCAGAGCTCTATGCTGAGGCTGTGAAGTCCGCGAAGACCGTTGTGTGGAACGGACCGATGGGCGTGTTCGAGAACCCGATCCTTGCCAAAGGAACGATCGCGGTTGCGAAGTCCCTCGCGGATACGGACGCGACGACGATCATCGGCGGCGGCGATTCCGCGGCGGCTGTGAACCAGCTTGGCTTTGGCGACAAGATGTCCCATATCTCCACGGGCGGCGGCGCTTCCCTTGAGTTCCTTGAGGGCAAGGACCTTCCGGGCGTTGTGGCGGCGGACGACAAGTAAGAGCCATTTGAATTTTTGACAGCGGATAGCGGCAGCAGGTGAAAATATTTTCATTCATGGTGGTGCCTGCAGCGCAGGCATGGCCGTTTGGAAAATATATACCTGCCTGCCGCTGATTGTAAAACGATACCAAAACAGAGGTCTGGCCGTAAAAAGGCGGCAGGACAACATCATAAACATAAGGAGATTACAAAAATGGCAAGAAAGAAAATTATTGCGGGCAACTGGAAAATGAACATGACTCCGACCGAGGCTGTAAAGCTCGTCGAGACGCTGAAGCCGCTTGTCGCGAACGAGGAAGCTGACGTTGTATTCTGCGTGCCGGCGATTGACATCATTCCGGTAGTTGAGGCCGCGAAAGGTTCCAACATTCAGGTTGGCGCTGAGAACATGTATTTCGAGGAGAAGGGTGCTTACACAGGCGAGATCTCTCCGGCAATGCTCGTGGACGCGGGTGTGAAGTACGTCGTGCTCGGCCACTCCGAGAGAAGAGAGTACTTCGCTGAGACAAGCGAGACCGTCAACAAGAAAATGCTCAAGGCATTTGAGCATGGCATCACGCCGATCATGTGCTGCGGCGAGTCTCTTGAGCAGAGAGAGCAGGGCATCACGATGGACTGGATCCGCCAGCAGGTGAAGGTTGGCTTCCTGAACGTTACGGCAGACCAGGCAAAGACGGCAGTCATCGCTTACGAGCCGATCTGGGCGATCGGAACAGGCAAGACCGCTACGACCGAGCAGGCACAGGAAGTCTGCGCAGAGATCCGCAAGTGCATCGCCGAGATCTATGATGACGCGACGGCAGCAGCAATCCGCATCCAGTACGGCGGTTCCGTAAACGCGAAGACAGCTCCGGATCTGTTCGCTCAGGCGGATATCGACGGCGGACTTGTCGGCGGTGCGTCGCTTAAAGAAGAGTTCGGAAAGATCGTAAATTATAAGTAAAATTCCGGATTGTTAAAATCATATAAGTAAATCATATGAAAGGCCGCGGAATACACCGCGTATCAACAGGTATCACAGGCTGAGGTGTATTTCGCGGTATTTTTGTATTATTTTGGCTGTCATTTTCAGCGGCTGCTTTTATAGCTGAAAATGTCTGATTTTTCGGAGGGGGCAGCTATGGTAAGGAGGAATTTATGAGAAACCGCATTTTATGTTTTTGTCTGTGTTTTTTAATTCTCTGTTTTTCAAATGTTCAGGTATATGCTGAAGAGCAGGTGTCCGTACAATATGGGGAGAAACTTTATGATTTTACAACTGGCGAATCATATAAGTATCTGATTACACGCACCAATTTCGGTTATATGAAATTTGTCGAGGAATTCAGAAGCAGTATAATTGGACAGTCTCTTATTTCCGTGGAGGATCTCCTGACTGATACCGGAGTGGAGCCTTCGGTTGAGGACTACATGAATGAGCTGTTCAACATAATTGAACTGTATGATTTGGGAAGAAGCCCGGAAATAAAAGAACAAAAACAGATGGATCATTTAAAGACTGCGGAAGATTACCTTGTAGATATCACCAACATCGGTGTAGATATGGCATCTGTAATAGGGGGATTATCAAGTTCCCCAAGTCAGTTAGAGTCCGATATATTAACTTCTATAGACGGATTAAGTACTGTGTTGGATAGTGTAAGGAATGCGAAGGATGTTCTGATCAATCTAGACACAGTCATGCAGAATTATAAAAAATATGATGCTTTCCTGAGCTTAATTGAAAACAATTCCGATGGTGATCTTAAAAAAGCTTCTTCTGCTCTGCGACGGTCCATGCAGAATGGGTTTAGTATTAAACTGGCGGCTTATCGGGATGTTAGTGACTATAATAATGTTAATTTTACAGAATTTTTCTTTGATGATATCTTTTTTGAAGCGATTAAAGAGGATGATGCGTATAAATCAGATGAAACGCTCAAATTTTTGGTTGACAATGGCGAAGCCATTAATGAATCAAAAAACCTGTTGCAGGCCTCTTGGAAACTGGGACTTGGACTGGGGAAATTAATAGGTAATGTCACAGTAGGAGGAGAAGATCAGGTACAGAGAATTCATGAGATGGAAGCTGTCTGTGATATCAGCTTCATCCTTCAGTCTGAGATAACACACCTGCAGTTGGATATTATACCGCATAATTATGGAAATATACCGTTTGACATGGATGGTTTTGTTGATTATTTATATTATCTTGTCTGTTGCCGTGAACGTGGGGAGTATTGTCTGTATACTCTGAGAACTCAGAATTCAGGACTTTTGTCACTAATTGAAAAATTGACTTCAGATGACTCGAAAATCTGGTATGAAAAACAGACAGGACTTTTAAATAACGTGAGAAAAGGTCTTTCGGCAATATTTGAACTAGACGATGTATCTGAGGAAATCCAAATCGTTTCTGACTTAAAAAATCTTCCATATATTGGAAATACAACATATAATACATCTGTGCGTTTTACAGAAGATATGTATATCACTGTTGATGCGGTTGATGTAGAAGGCATACTGTCCGCCTTTAAAGAGGATTTTGACAGAGATGGAAAAGAAGAAATCTTTGCGTTGACATATGAACCGGGTACTGTTTTTGAAAATAAGCAGAATACGATGAAGTTTTCATTGTTTAAGGAAACCGATGGTGAATGGAATATGACTGCGGAAACGGAAGTGTATACAACAGATCCGGATGGGAATTACCATGATCTAAGCTTTCTGAGCAGCCGGGCTCCTTATGTATCGGATGTATCTATTTTTTTGCGGAATTACAAAGGAGAATATCAGTTTTTTGTAGAAAGCTATGATTTCGGAGTATTTTCTGACGGAACGATATGGTATCTGCGAGGCTATCGCTGTGATGGGAATTCTTTTTCACTTATGCCGGAAACGAAAGATCTGAATTTTAATGGATCTGAATTTTCATATAATTGGCAGAGCGGAAATTATCCCTTTTCTGGTGTTTATTACGGACTTGGTTTTACAAAAAACGATTTTGATTCGACGTATCTGACAGTAGATCAGAATTCGGATGTTTATGAGATAGTACGTATGACACAAAATTATAATTTATCACAAGAGCAGCTGAATGACTGGTTTTTTAGTCAGCAGGGATCTTTAGCCGGATTTTTCCGTCAAATCAAAGATGTGAGCATTCTGATTCCGGATGGGGAACTTCCGGAATGCGATGCTGGTTCGGCTTCCGCCGATGCGCCGAAAGAAAATAATCCGGATGGTGAGTATCTGCTGCCTTATTCCAACTCCAGATATTTGACTGATGAGGATATTGATGGTATGAGCCAGGAAGAAATTCAGAGGGCTGTAAATGAGATATATGCCCGGCATGGCAAAGTATTTATGCTGCCTGAGAACGATGAATATTTCCGCTCAAAAGGGTGGTATGTTCCGATCGAAGGGAAAACGGACGAAGAGATAACACAGGAATTTAATGAATATGAGTGGAAAAACGTGGATTTGATGGCAAGGTTCCTGTAAATTCCCAGACATAGATCTCCTTAAAAATCAACTGACAGTTTGTTTTATTTTACACGGAAAGGAGTAAAATGGGAATCAGCTGGAGGAGGGGTATGAGGACTCTTCGGCATAGATAGTGTGAAGTAAAGAACAAACGGAATGGAAAGGAGAAACTGTATGGGGAAAAAATGGAGACGATGGATATCTGCGGTTATAATCTTTGCTATGTCGCTGAATCTGATTCAGGCGACCGCCTGGGCGGAAGAAATCTGCATTGTCGAGGATAATTCTGACGGCGGCAGTCTGGAAAATGTGTTTTCCGGCGATACGGTAGGAACGTCCGAAACAGGCGGCGGAACGGATATACTTGGAATTGAGATTGTGGAGGAGGAATCACCGGCTCAGATATCCCGGCCGGATCAGGAAGAAGAAATCGGGGCAGAGGCCGCGGAAAACGGAAATACAGCCGGAGAGACAGGCGGGAATACTGTTTCGTCTGACACCCAAGAGACGGAAGCGGGCGGGACTGTCCTGTCTGACGCCGAAGAGGCGGGAGAAGTCATTTTCAGTACTGAGACTTCCGAGGCGGGCGGAAAGGAAGATTCGGGAGAGATTTTCATAGAAGCGGCGGAAATTACGGAGTTTCCAATGTATGAGATTGAAAAAGCGCAGATGGACGACGCGGACTACGGCATATCCGCCGCCGCTGTGGAACCTGCGCCCCAGGATGGAGACCGGTATACCGTTATCGTCTTTGATCATTCGGGCAGCATGAGCGGGGAACCCATGCAGGTGGCTCAGAAAGCGGTGCAGAAATTCTGTTCTTCCATGATGAACGCGAACGGAAAGAATTATGTCGCGATCGTGGCGTACGGATCAGGCGCGTCGGTTCTGCACAATTACTCTGACGACCTGGAAAGCCTGACGGCCGGGATCAGCGGATTGAGAGCGACGGGAGGAACCGATACGAACAGCGCGCTTCTGCTTGCGAAGGATCTGATCGATACGGCTCCGGAGGGCGCGGTGAAAAACATAGTTCTGCTTTCGGACGGACTTCCGGAATCGGGAGCAACTTCGTCGGAAGGTCCGTATACCAGTAAGGATGATAGTGTCTACTATCGATATGCAAATAAAGTCTATGAAACCGCACAGGAAATAAAAGAGACATGCAATCTGTATTCTCTCGGATTTTTTCACAGTTTGAGCGGAAAAGAACTTGAATTTGGTCAAAAGTTAATGGAAGATATTCAAAATAAAGGTTACTATGACGTGAAAAATGCAGATGATCTTGAATTTGCGTTTGGGGAAGTTTCGGATAGTATAACCGAATCGACACTTAGAAAAATATTTATCAACCAGCACAAAGAATATATCAAGAGCAATGATTATAAAACTCAGATTATTGGAGGATTTGATGAATACCTTAGTCAAATTTTAAATGATGTCAACAATGATATTGGTGTTAAAGGATATAATCTTCTTGACGGTATAAACAAAGCACTTGATATGGATTTAAATTCGACAAATGAATATGAATTACTTCTGGCACAACTCATGATCAATGACCAAAGCTACAAAGGGATTCAAGAATCTTTTCAAACTAATTTGCAAGATGTTACTTTTGATATGATGGATATTATTAATAAATCTATAGAAGAATCTGTGCAAGCATATGGTGATAGAGAAATAAGAAAAAATCTAGAAGAAATCTTTAAAAAAATGATGCCTACTAAGTATCTTTCTAATAGTTTTATGGAATTGCAAAATCAATATTTTCAGGCTCTTTCTAAAATGAAAATCGATTCAAAAAAATTAAAAATATATTTAGATACCTATGATTTTGCAATAGGTTCATTTATTGATACATTTGACGTTGCCGAAGCATCGCTTTCTGATACATTTAACTATATTGCATATGGAGAGGCATACATAAAAACATCTGAGGATTTCACAGCTGTCCTTACTTGTATGGATCAATATGTTAATGAGCTTCTAGCAAAAATGCGTGCAGAAGAATATCTGTTTGGTCCTGAAAAACAATTAGAACAATTAAAAGAATCTATGGAATTAAGTTCATTAAGAAATGCAATTGAAAAATTTATATCTAGTATGGAAGCTTACAAGGAAGACCATGCAAAAGCCATATCAGACTTTGTTGCTTCAAGTTTAAAAGATGGAACTATCGATAAAGTTGGAGAGAATTTTATAGAAATTTTAGGTGACAAAGTTGTAGATCTTGTATCTAGTGAATTTCCTATTGTAAAATTAATTCCCATTCTAAAAACAGGATTAAAACTAGGGCAATTAATAACAGATATTTTTACAAAAATAGATGATTCCGCGGCAGCTGCAAATATGGTTAAAAAATTATACTGTATGGCAATAATCTTAGATGAAGTAGTTGACAGGTCATCAGTTCAAGTTATGATAAATGATTCAGTTTTCTGGGGACCAACTGGAGATATTCCATTCCGCAATGCTGTAATTTTTGATGAATCGGTGAATATTTACAAAACATGTATTATGCTAGCTTGTGATTATGGAATTACTTATGAAGAATGTTGTTTGAACAGCTTCTTTTCAACTAAGGAGAAAAAATCATGGTATTCAACAGCCATTAGTATTGCGGCCCTTGACAAGATGTTGACGCAGAATATCTCATGTCACAGCGCCGGACTTCTCTATGACCATAAGACAAATGTGCTTACCTATGATCAGACGAAACTGCAGGTCGTCACGATCGCGTGCCCGGTTGCCGTGAGCGTGGCGGATACGAGCGGAAGGCAGATCGCGTACCTCTTAGACGGTCAAAAGGATGTTGTCAGCGGATACGAACATTATTTCCACACGTTTGAGGACAGAAACAACGCCGGAGATTATGTCAAGATCGCTGTCATCCCCGAGGGCTACAGGATCAGCATTGCGGGAACCGGAACCGGGACGATGGACGTCTATACGGGAACTTATGACAGCAGCAGCGGAGAGGTGGAAGAAACCGGTATTTACGAGGATATCCCGGTCAGCGAAACCTCGTCCGGAACCTTGGCCAGGAATCAGGAAGAGGTGTATGAACTCAATGTGGACGGAGAAAAGATTGAGAATGAACACACGCACACCTGGGACGCGGGCACGGTGACCAGCGAGCCTTCCTGCACGGAGCCCGGTATCAGAACCTACGTCTGCGCCGTCTGCAAAGAAAGAAAAGAGGAAGAGATTCCCGCTGTGGGGCACGACTGGGATGCGGGTGAGATCACGCAGGAGCCGTCCGGAACGAAAGACGGCGTGAAAACCTATACCTGTCAGCTCTGCGGAGAGACAAAAACGGAGCCTGTTCCGGCTGTGCAGATTTCTCTTTCGGATGCGGATATCACAGGTCCTGAAGCCTTTTATGAATATACGGGAGCCGTGATACGCCCGCAGGTGACAGTAACGCTCGATGGGGAAACTCTGAAAGAGGGGACGGACTATATCGTGATGAATACGGAGAGCGCGGATGTCGGGAGAAAGGAACTGGTCGTTCACGGGACAGGAGCCTATACGGGCGACGTCGTAAAGACGTTCGACGTTGTTCCGGCATCGGTTTCCGGCGCGAGGATCATTGGCCTGAAGACGTACGTCTACAACGGAAAGGTAAGAAAACCGGCCGTAACGGTAACGCTTGGAGGAAAGGTGCTCAAGAAGGGCCGCGACTATCGGATCGCGTATACGAACAGCGCAAATGTCGGAGCGAAGAACGTGAAGATAACCGGTATCGGAAACTACACGGGAAGTCTGAAGAAGGCGTTTCAGGTAGTGCCGAGAAAGGCGGTTATCAGCAGAATAACGGCAGGCGTAAGGAAGCTGTCTGTCAGAGTAAAGGCGCAGAAAGGCGCGCGGTATCAGATTCAGTACCGTGCGGCCGGAGCAAAGCGGTGGTCGTCCGTGAACTCACTGTCCGCGGGCAGGGTAATCACCGGTCTGAAACGGGGAAAGCGCTATATCGTAAGAGTGCGGGCGTATAAAGCGATCGGAGGAAAGCGCGTAAACGGAGCGTGGAGCGCGGCCAGGACAACGGCGAAGGTGCGATAGAAAAAAGAACATAGAAACATCACAAAAAATATATACAAAACAAAGCAGAAGGGCAGGAGCATACTTGGAGGGTTCCTGCCCTTGCGAGGGTGTTGCATTGTCACTTCGGGAGGATTAGCACTCCCATCTGCATTATACCGCGCGGTATATTTTAATGCAAGATAATTATTAATTACATTATTTGATTTTAAAAAATTAATTGTAGAAAATGCTATTCTCTGATATTTATTATTTTCTGTATTTTTTCGGAACTGTCTGCGTGGATGGTTTAACTGATTTTTTCGTACAATCTGCGCCAGTATTCAAATCTTCCTTTTACCTTGTCTGAAGAAGTCGTTCCCTGTCCGCAGAAAGCCTTGTACTCTTCGTTGGCTTCATAACCGTTGGCGAAATCCTGAATGATTTCGGCGAGCTGATCAAAGGATTTGTTCTCTTTTATTACCTGATAAGCCACATAGAGAACCATTGGGATCGAGGACGCGTTCAGCCTGATTGATTCAAAACTTTCGTCGAGCTTTGCCACGGCCTGTTTCAGAATCTCGATTTTTTCGTACGGAATGTTTTCCTGGTACATCTCAATAAACGCGTTGATCTGATTATCTCTGAAAGAGGTGTAATCGTTTTCCTGATCGGTTTCGATCAGCATCAGCGTCTCACGGATATACTCTTTGTCCAGATCTTTTCTTCTCTGGGCAGGCGTAAGCAGTTTTTCAAACAGAGGCTGCGAGGCGAGATCTCTGATGATGCCGCCCATCTCATCTGTTTCGATCACTTTTCGGAGCTGGGTTTTGTTGAGCGCTTTTCCTGCGTTCTGGCGGCGGAATATCTCACGCACGTCTTTCTCGGTGGCGCCGACCAGCTCGTAAATCTGAAGCTCCGACGCTTTCAGAGTTTCCCGCATGATCTCATCAAGATCAGCGAAGCGCTTGCCTGCGATGATATATTCGCTTTCCGTCGATTCGTCACCGGATCCGGTCTTAAAAATAATGGGATCCAGATTTTTGGAAAGGGAGAATTTTCCTGCCAGATAGTCGCGGAGCGTTGAAATACGCTGCACTCCGTCGATGATGGAATAGAAACTTCCCTCTCTTAACGCGTAGGTCGGATTGATCGGATATTCCCGCAGCAGGGAATCGATCAGATCCGATTTCATTTTCCTGTTCCACTGGCCTTCTTTTCTCTGCAGTTTGTGAGTAAGGGACATATTTCCGAGATCGATCTGTTTGCAGATCCATGTTACGGTTTTGTTTCTGCATGTTGACTGCACGATATCTACCTCCATAAAATTTTATTTCCCGCCGGCTGAGGCGGGATGTAAATGCTGATTTCAGAGTAATATAATTTCTATATTTTGTCAACGGTAGTTTTTTAAAATACAGTAAAACCGCAATATCATGAGAACAGAAATCTCTGGTAAAAAATCAAAGTTATGGCGCAGAAAAACATTTATTTGAAGGCAATCAAATAGAACTTAATATTCTTTCGGTATCTATATTAAAAATAATAAGTTGAATATTTTATAATATCTGCCGTATGCTATTGCCTTTCCGAAATTCCCATGTTAAACTGTTGGAAACAGCGGCCCGCAGGGGAGGCAAAGGGCAGTCTTTTGTCATGAAAGGAACAGCGGCAGAAGGATTGGATGAAAAGAGGTGGCGGTATATGCAGAAGGATTATACAGAAGCTGCGGATGGCGGCTTTGCAAAGAATTCTGGCAGGATGCGCGCAGACGAAAGAGCTTCATCCCCGCCCAGGATCCGGATACACAGGCATGAGTGGGAAGCTGCGGAACTGGTTCATAACGGAAGTTTTCTCAAGCTCCGGTCTTTTATCATTCCGTATCTGACGGACAGATCCATGCAGCCGGATGAGGAACCGGAGGAAGCTCTCCAGGATAAGCTGTCAGAGTTTCTGCCGGAGGATGATGCGTATCAGATGTCCAGGCTGCTTTCGGACGGCATTCCGGAAACATGGTGGAACGGAATGCGTGTGCGGTATGTCATCGACTGGTCCCGGAATGTCAGGTTCAAAGGATACCATAAATGGATTCCGGTGAACCGGGACATTCTGAAAAAGATGAAGATCAATGAAGTCCAGCTGCATGAGACGGCAGTCCAGAACATCACACAGGAAGATTTTCTTACCTATATCTCAAGAAAGAGCGTCGGGATCAGTGAAATGCTGATACTTGATCCGATCCCCCCGCCCAAAAACAGCAGCGGTGAAAACACCGTGATCAGAAAGCTGTCCTGGTGCAGCCTGCTTTTGAAAGACAGCTCCTGGGAAAAACTTGAGAATCTGGCGAAATCTTCCTTTTATCTGCTCCCATTATTTCGTGCTCGATTTTATCTTTTCCCCCTTACTGAAAACGAAGATATAAATAAAACAATTCTGGAAATGATCCGGGAAGCCGCGGCGGCCGCACCGGACGGAATCGATTTACTGACAGACAAGATATTTTATTTTTCCGACGGGAAACTGAAGGAGATTCTTTAGACGCCGGCGCCTGTTCCCCTGCGGGCCGCGGGTGCAGATTAAAATACGTAAAATGCAGTTGATTTTGAAGACACTGCGGGTGTATCATCATACTTTGAACAGAAACATAAAATACGAAACGGAAGAAGATGAAGACAATGAAACAATCCGGCATGAATATGCTCAGCGGAAGCATTGCGGATAAACTGCTGACGTTTGCCCTGCCCCTGGCGGCGACAGGCATGCTGCAGCAGCTTTTTAACGCGGCGGATGTCGCGGTGGTCGGGCGTTTCGCGGGAAAAAACGCGATGGCGGCCGTCGGAAGCAACAGTCCGGTGATCGGACTGCTGGTGAACGGATTTGTGGGGATCGCGCTCGGAGCGAACGTAGTGATCTCCAAGTTTACCGGAGAAAAGGTAAGTAGGTAATAATCCGTGTCTGTGAATCCCTCCACATATTTGATATGCTGACTTCAAATATGTGGAGGTGTTTT
>CANRGB010000095.1 GCA_947630005.1 uncultured Lachnospiraceae bacterium | reverse complement strand
TCGCGTTCGCGACCTCGGCAGTGATCACGGTCGTTTCCCTGGCGCTGCTGGCGCTGTTCGGCGGCATGGCGGCGTGGGTAATCTGCCGGAACCGGGCGAAATGGTCCACGATTGTATATATGACGTTCATCGCGTCGATGACGATCCCGTTCCAGGTGGTCATGCTGCCGCTGATCTCGACATTCCGTGATGTCGGAAAATTCCTTGGGATCCAGATGCTGCAGTCGATCCCGGGCATCGTGTTCGCGTACTGCGGGTTCGGCGGGGCGATGACGGTGTTCATCCTGACAGGCTTTATCAAAGGTATCCCGTATGAGCTGGAAGAGGCGGCGTCCGTGGACGGATGCTCACCGGAGGGGACGTTCTTCCGGATCATCTTCCCGCTTCTCAAACCGGTCATCATGACCGTGACGATCCTGAACGGCATGTGGATCTGGAACGACTACCTTCTTCCGTCGCTGATGCTCGGGCAGAGCGGCAAGGTAAAGACCCTGCCGGTGGCTGTGCAGTCGTTCGTAGGCTCCTATGTAAAGCAGTGGGACCTGATCCTTACGGCGGCGCTGCTGGCGATGATCCCGATGATCATCATCTTCCTGATCGGACAGAAGCAGATCATGAACGGCATGGTGGAAGGCGCGGTCAAGGGCTGACACGTTTAAATTTTGAAGGCGCGGGCGATGACCGGAGTTCCTTTTTTCGCAACACGGCAAACATTCCCGCGCAGATCACCGCGGACAGCAGTGATCCGGCCGGCGCGGCAAGCCCCATAGGCGCCAGCGTTTCCGGCCAGTACAGGGAGGCGAAGTACGCGCCCGGAATACGGATGGCCAGGATAGAGATAAAGTTGTGGATGAAAGACAACAGAGGCCGTTCGCAGGCGCAGAAATATCCGCTGAAGCAGAAATGGATGCCGGCAAGCATACAGTCAAGCGAGTAAGTGCGCAGGTACTGCGCGCCGAGCCGGATGACGGCAGGTTCCTTTCCGGCGAAAAGGCGCAGGATCTGCGGGGCGCCAAACCGGCAGACGACAGCGAACACCAGGCCGGCGCTTACGCTGATCAGAATCCCGTCATACAGAGCCGCTCTGCTCCGGTCGTACCGTTTTGCTCCGATATTCTGTGCGCAGATCGTGGAGATCGCGGACAGCATGGAGGACGGCACAAGAAACAGGAAACTGATGACTTTCTCTACAATACCGACAGCCGCCGCGGCCTCTACGCCGCGGCGGTTTGCGATCATGGTGATCACAAGGAAAGAGACCTGAATAAATCCGTCCTGTGCCGCGACAGGGATCCCGATGCGCAGAATTTTTCCGGTCAGTTTTCGGTCGGGAAAGAAGTCCGTCCGGCAAAGCCGGATATCCATCGCCCGGAACAGATGAAACATGGCGAGGAGCACGCTGACAGCCTGCGCGGCCACGGTGGCGAGCGCGGCGCCGGACGCCCCCATCTTCAGCGGTCCGATCAGAAGAAAATCCAGTCCGACATTGAGAATGCCGGCGGTCATTACGAAGTACATCGGGTGGCGGGTGTCCCCAAGGCCGCGGTAGATGCTGCTCAGCACGTTATAGGCTGTGATAAACGGAATGCCCCAGAAACAGATCGTGACGTAGCCGCGCGCTTCGGCAAACGCTTCCGCGGGAACCGAGAGTATGGCAAGGCTTTTGTCCGCGGCGTGCAGCAGAAACACGGTCAGGCAGACCGCGATGACAGCGAAAACCGTCATTGTGTTTCCGATGACCTTCGCGGTGGTTTTTTGATTTCCCTCGCCGACGGAATGGCTGACCGTCACGGTGCTCCCCATGGCCAGACCGACGATCACGACTGTCAGCATGTGGGTCAGCTGGCTTCCCACAGAGACTGCCGTGATGGAGGCTGCGCCGTTGAAGCGGCCGATCACGAAAAGGTCGGCGAGGCCGTAGAAGGTCTGCAGAAAGCAGGACATCAGATACGGCAGAGAAAACCGGATCAGATTTTTCAGAATATTTCCTTTTGTCATATCATAAGTACTCATTGTATGTCATCTCCTATCTGGCATGATCCTGCCGCGGGCGCGGCGCATGGTTTGTGTATCAGAGAACACTCCGCCGCGGCAGCGTGGTATCACATTAAAATTTTCCCGAAAAATATAACAGCAAAAACGAAGAAATACAAGCCTTTTTTAAAGCGCCGCCTGAAGGGGCATTGTTTGTGTGCTTGAAAACGGCGGTCTGACCAATTATAATTAAACTAAACTTATAAGTCCACGGATTGCTTCGCTGCTTTGCAGCTCCCGCAATCCTACAGATATATAGAAAGGATGGAAATATTATGAGTGGACAGATAACATTTCGCCGTGCGCAGAGAGAAGACGTACCGCTGATCCTGGATTTCATAAAGGGACTTGCCGATTATGAGCATATGCTGGACCAGGTCACCGCGGACGAGGCTCTGCTGGAGGAGTGGATTTTTGATAAGGAAAAGGCGGAGGTGATCTTCGCGGTGCTGGACGGAAAGGAGGCCGGTTTCGCGCTGTTTTTCCACAACTTTTCGACGTTCCTGGGAAAGGCGGGCATCTACCTGGAAGATCTGTTTGTGCTGCCCGAGTACAGGGGAAAAGGCTGTGGGAAGGGCCTGCTGAAAAAGCTTGCCGCAATTGCGGTTGAGCGCGGATGCGGACGGCTGGAGTGGAGCTGTCTTGACTGGAACCGGCCGTCGATCGATTTTTATCTCTCGCTCGGGGCGGTTCCGATGTCCGACTGGACGGGCTATCGGGTGACAGGAGAAACGCTCGGAGAACTGGCCCGGTAAAGAACGCGCGGCGGAACCGGACCGCTCTGTCCGGACGGGAAGCCGCTGCCCGAAACCGGTCTGCCGGCCGGATGAAAGTCTGAGAGAAGGGTTCACTCCTTTACAGGTCGTGAACGTAACAGCGCTTCGCGATGCACAGAAATGCTGCTTTTGCAGCATTTCGCGCCGCGATTCTCGGGATTTCTGTGCATTTGGCACAGAAATCACCTCGCGGGACAGCACATGTGTGAACTATAACAAAGAAGGAGCTGCTTATGGAAGAGAAGGAAAAAAGTCCCGGCCGGGGGCCGGGAGAGGATACAGCACGGGACACGGTGCGTGCCGCCCTCAGAGCGTATGAAACATTTGCGGAGCCAAGGGACTGGGAGGAGATTGCCGCAGCGCAGAGAGAGTGGCGGGAATACTGGGAGGCGGACTCCGGTCCGGATCAGGACGACAGCCGCGATGAGAAAGAAAAGTTCGCGGAGATGTTCCGCAGGACGTTTTCCCCGTTTGCAAGACTCTGGAATCCAAAAGCGAAGTGGGGGAATTATAACGCTGAGGAAAGAAGCAAATGGTACAAATATATGTATGAGGCCGCCAGGCGGACGGCGGACGATCCGGAAGCCGAAAACTGCATAAAGCAGTATTTCCGGGAGCTTTACCGGAAAAAGGAAACCGGGGAACAGGTGCAAGAGAAACGGCATGAAATGTTCGGGGAGAAAGGGAAAGAGAAAGGGAAATATGAACAGTTCCGAACAGATTTCAGAAACAGGATGACACGGTATCCGGAATTTCTGGAGTATTCAAAATCCGGAAGTTATCTGGAGCAGAGCTTATATTCAGTGACCATTTATCTTACGATGCGTTATCCGGAAGAATATTATATCTACAGAGCAGGTTTCTATAAAGATTTTGTGCGGCTGGTGAGCGGAAAAAAGGTCGATGTGGGAAGAAACAACGAGGAGAAGATGCGCAACTATGAATCTTTGTGCGAAAAGCTCAGGAAGATCGTCTGTGAGGAAGCGCCGCAGGTTGTGGAACGGTACAGAAAGGAGCTGGGAGACGAGGCCTGTGATCCGCGGAATCATCTGCTTCTTGCGGACATTCTGTGTTTCTGCCAGAAACTGCTGAAGGTCTGCGATCCCGGGAATTATCCGCTCCTCGCGGACATTCTGGGAGTTTGCCGGAACCTGCGGAAGACGGAGGATGAGGGTGGAGAACAGCAATTGGAAAAGCCCCCAAAGCCGGAAGAGCCTGGAGAGCTGGGAGGGCCGAAAGAGCCTGAAGAGCCGAAAGAGCCCCCCAGGACAGACGTCCCGCTGAATCTGATCCTCTATGGGCCTCCGGGAACCGGCAAGACATACAACACGGTTATCTATGCGGTCGCGGCAGCGGAGGGGAAACTATATGAGAAAGTAAAAGAAGAGGCGCGGCAGAACGGCTACCCGGATGTCCTGAGAAGATTCCGTCGGCGGAGGGACGAGGGGCAGATTGCGTTTGTCACGTTCCATCAGGCGTTTGGCTATGAGGATTTTGTGGAAGGGATCCGTCCTGTCTTGGGATCCGGGCAGGAAAAGGGAAGCGACGGCCGAAAGATCCGGGAAAATTCTCCGGCGGAGGCGAACAGATCAGATGAAAGAAACGGCTGTCCGGGAAAGGACGGCAGAGTGCCGGACCATCTGCACGACGACCGGGATGACCGCGGGCAGAGCCGGGAGATTCAGTACGAGATAGAACCCGGCGTATTCAAATCTTTCTGCGGCCGCGCAGAAGAGAACCCCGGGAAAAACTATATTTTTATTATTGACGAGATCAACCGGGGAAATATCTCAAAAATTTTTGGGGAACTGATTACGCTGATCGAGCCCGGAAAGCGCCTGAACGGGGAGGAGAGCACCACGGCGGTACTGCCGTACTCGCGGGAAGAATTCGGCGTGCCCCGCAATGTGTATCTGCTGGGAACGATGAATACGGCGGACCGTTCGATTGCGGCGGTCGATACGGCGCTGCGCAGGAGATTCGATTTCAGGAGGATGATGCCGGACCTGAAAGTTCTGGAAGGGATCACAATCCGGCAGGGGCAGGCGGAACTTTCCGTAAAGGATATGCTGGATAAGATGAACAAACGGATCAGCTATCTGTACGACCAGGACCACAGCATAGGCCACGCGTATTTTACCCCTCTTGGGAAGATTGACGATCCGAAGGAGCGGTGGGAAAAGCTGCAGGAAATTTTCCGGGGAAAGATCTTTCCGCTGCTGCAGGAATATTTTTATGAGGAGTACGATAAAATCAGGCTGGTACTCGGCGACAACCAGAAAAAAAGAAAGGAGTACCAGTTTGTCACGGAGAGTGAGGAAAATTACCGGAATCTCTTCGGAGAAAAGAACCCGGATGATTACGACGCGGAAACGCTGTATGAAATACAGGAGGACGCTTTCCAAAAGATCGAGTCTTATCTGCAGATCTGCTACAGCGGGCGGTAAACGGGTCTGTCCTTTCGGGAACAGCTGCAAAAGGGCGGGAGGAAGTTTATTTTTGAGAAAAATATACTACATCGAGGAGACGGGAACTTTTGTGAAGGAAAGGCCGGGGGAGGCCGGGCCGCCGGTCGGGCGGGAAAAGCAGACGGAGCTGCCGGAAAAGATTTTTGACCAGCTGAGAAAATTCGCGGATTCCGGTCAGAACAGGGCGAAGGACGGAAAGAGGATCCTGAAATATTCGTCCGGAAGATCCGGCCTGCGGATTCAGGTACAGAATTATGTCGGACTTATCACTTTGCCGGACAGAACAGTGATCGAGATCCTTCCCAAGATATGCGCTCCGCTTCAGGGAGATGACGAGAAAATCCGGAAAGGAGAGCGGCTGGTCGCCGCGATGCTGAGATCCTGCCGGGATCTGCCTTTTCGGACTCTGAAAATGTCCGGCGTGGGGGCGGAGAAAACGGGACTGCTGGAGATATTCATCCGCATGTTTCTGGAGGAAACGGCCCGGATCGCCGGGCGCGGACTGCGCTGCGGCTATGAGGAAACGGAAGGAAATGAGAGGTATCTGAAGGGAAGGCTGAAATTTCCGGAGCACATCCGCTATAATCTGGTCAATAAAGAGAAAAGCTACGTGCGGTATGACGATTATCGGGTCAGCCGCCCTGAGAACCGTCTCCTGAAATCCTGCCTGCTGTATCTGGGGCGGTGGACTTCTTCTTCCGTGAACAGGACTATGATCCGGAGGCTTCTGGAAAAATTTCATGAGACAGAGCCGTCTCAGGATATTCAGAAGGATTTCGGACTTGTATTGAGCTTCGGGCGGAAAGTTACGGACCGGAGCATGAAGGATTATGAGGCCGCGCTTCTGTGGAGCCGCGTCTTTCTGGGAGGCGGGAGCTTTACGCCTTATACCGGGGAAGAAAGCGCGCCGGCTCTGCTGTTTCCCATGGAAATACTTTACGAAAAATATGCCGCGGAAAAGATCGCCGGGGAGCTGGATGGGGAACAGTTTGAAATTTCGGTGCAGGACGAGGGGAAATATCTCTTTAAAAAGAATCCCGGCGGCGATCCTGAGGATAATTTCGGAATCCGCCCGGATATGATAATAACGAGAAAGTGCGACAGTGCGCGTTTCATTGTCGATACAAAGTGGAAGGTGCTTTTCGGGAAAGGAGGCGCCAGAGGCTGGGACGCTCATCACTACGGGATCAAAATAAACGACATGTATCAGATGTTCGGTTATCATATGGTCTGCGGCGCCCGGTGCGCCGTCCTCCTGTATCCGTATGTCCGCGGGCATACGCCGGGAAACAGAGATAATCTGGAGTTTGACTCAGAGCTTACCGTCGCCGGGACGGCGGACGGGGATGTGCCCGGAAAGGTAAAGACGAGGGCGGTCGTCAAAGTGAGGTTTCTCGATCTGTTCGATATGGAGAGAAGCATGGAGGAACTGAAAGAGATCTTCTATCGGTAAAAACAGAATGTCTGCTTCCGCATGCCGGGGATACCGGATGACGGAAACAGACATTTTTTTCCTGGTGCACAGGCACGCATAAAGAAATCAGCTGCCGCGCAGCATGCGGGCCGCGCGTATTAAAGTTCGAGAACGACCGCCTGGTATCCGCCGAGCGTGATTTCCGTGCCGCTGCCGGAGATCTCCGTGCAGTTGTTCAGGAGCACCTTTTTATAAGGCGCGTCCAGAGTGATGGTCTGCGGCTCATTCTGGAAGTTGACGGCGGTCAAAAGCGTCTGCTTTTCCGTGCTCCGGGTGAACGCGATCAGATTGTCCCGGTCCGTCCAGAGCGGGGTCGTGACGCCGTAAACGACGGTCTCCTTGTACTGCGGGTTCTTGCGCAGGGCGATCAGCTTCCGGTAATACTGGAAAACGGAGTCCGGATCGTTTCTCTGGCTCTCCAGATTGATAACCGTGTAGTTCGGGTTGACGCGGAGCCACGGTTTTCCTGTCGTGAAGCCGGCGTTTTCCTCCGCGTTCCACTGGAACGGCGTTCTCGCGTTGTCACGGCTGTAGCGGGAGACGATCTTCAGCGCTTCTTCCGGCGTATAGCCCGCGTCCAGCGCCACCTGATACTGATCGATCGTGGAAATGTCGTCCACCTCGTCAATGGACTCGAATTTCATGTTTTCCATGCCGATTTCCTGTCCCTGATAGATGAAGGGAAGACCCTTGAGCAGGAACATGATGGTCGCCAGAGCTTTCTTGCTGGTATCGTTGGTATCGCCTTCCGGTATGTAGCGGCTGACGCCGCGCGGCTCGTCGTGGTTCTCGATGATATTGGAGTAAAAACCGATTCCCTCTGATTTTTTCTGTCCGGCGAAGCAGCAGTCGCGGTACGCGTTCGGCGTGATACTCTTGAAATCGTACCAGCCCCTGTCGCTCTTTCCCCAGATATTTGAGCCAAAATCATACATGGAGGAGAAGTAGCCGTTGTCTCCGATAAAATTCGCGAATTCGTCAGGATCCTCGTCGAACACCTCGCCAACGGAGAACGCGTCGTACACCTTGAAGCAGCGGTCGCGCATCTCGCCGAGGAATTCCCCGATGCCGACGGCGTCAGGAAGCATATTCTGCGCCTTGCTCATGCCGTCCGCGCGGTCTGCCGGATAATCCCGGAACGGAAGGGCCTTTTTGATATTGATGATCGCGTCGATGCGGAATCCGGTCAGGCCTTTCGCGAGCCACCAGTTGATCATTTTGTAGATCTCTTCGCGCATCTTCGGATTTTCCCAGTTCAGGTCCGGCTGCTTCTTGTGGAACAGGTGGAGATAGCACTTGTCCGGATGGCCTGGCAGCGGCTCCCAGACGCTCCCTCCAAAATAAGACCGCCAGTTGCAGGGGACTTTTCCGTCTTTCATATCTTCAATATAAAAGAATTTTCCGTACTCTCCGTCCGGATCCTCGCAGGCTTTCCTGAACCACTCGTGCTCGTCGGAGCAGTGGTTGACGACAAGGTCCATCACGATGCCGATGTCCAGCTTCCTGGCCTCTGCGATCAGCTCGTCCATGTCCTCCATAGTGCCGAAGCGGGGATCGATCTTATAGTAATCGGAAATATCATAGCCCTCGTCGGCAAGCGGAGAGCAGTAGCACGGAGAGATCCAGACGATATCGATTCCCAGTTCCTTCAGATAGGGAAGTTTTCCGATGATCCCGCGCAGATCGCCGATCCCGTCGCCGTTGGAATCGCAAAAGCTTTTTGGGTAGATCTGATAGGCAACTTTTTCATGCCACCATTTTTTCTGCATAGATGTAATCCTCCTGTTGTTTTTATATGAATGCGTCCGTTTCCCATGCGGAGTATAAAGCACGGAGCAATCGGTTTTCACGCCTCGCGCGTCAGTGGTACGAGCACGATTTTTGTACAGTATAATATCTTTTAATGACAGAAATCCACCATAAATCTGACTAAAAACTACGTTATTTTGACTTTCTGTACTGCCTGGGTGTGCAGCCGCAGTATTTGCGGAACGCGTTCATGAAATTCCCGAGATTGTTGAAGCCGCATTCCAGACAGATCTCCATCACGGTAAGGTCTGTATTTCGCAGAAGCTGGCAGGCGTTTTTGATGCGCAGCTCCGTCAGATATTCGATCGGGGATCTGCCGATCATTTTTTTGAAGAAACGGCAGAAATACTGCCCGTTCATATTGACCTGCGAGGCAATATCCTGCACGTAGATCTTTTCGCCGGCGTGTTCCTTCATATAAGAAAGCGCCTTTTTAATCGCAGAAATGCGGCGGTCAGGCCCTCCACCGGAGGCGGCGTCGGACAGCAGTCCGTTTTCGGTCAGAGCCGAGAAGATACGGTACAGACTGATCTTGACACGGAGGTACTGCGCGGTGTTCGACAGGATATACTGGTCCTGGTGAGACGTATGCGGGACGGCGCCGGGAAAGACGGCGCAAAGGTCGGAAAAAGCACGGCGGATCTCTTCAAAACAGGCGTCTTTGCGTGTGACGACGGCGGGCAGAGAGAGATCTCCGTCAAGCAGAGGGCGGATGATCTGCGTCTGCACGGGGTCGTGCTCGGCAAAACTCAGGCCGGGAAGAGAGAAGACAAACGCCTGCTCTTCAAAATCTTCCTTATCTCCTTTTGAATAAATATAATGAAGCTCCCCGCTTCCGACAAAGCAGAAACATTCTTCGGCGATTTCATATTTCTGCATATTGATCTCCAGATGAAACTGCCCCTTCTGGAAATGGATGATCTCCAGCTCCTCGTGCCAGTGATGCTTCGTCTGAAAGGGTGTGGAAAAAGGCCATAGAGGACTTTTGGCCTGATAGAAAGCGCAGGGATATTCCTGCGAGCCGTGCTGCTTGTTTTCGCGAAAAGAAATGGCGGATGTCTGTTTCATGGCAGTCTCCTAAAATAACAGCAGAGTAAATTTTTCGAAAATTTCCGCGGAGGCATGAGTTTTCCGCTTTATTTTCGAGAAGAATCGAGTAGGAGGCGGCTTTTTCTCCTGCTCGTCTGCGCGGCCCGCATGCTGCGCCAGCAGCTGATTTCCTTATGCGGGCCTGGGCATAAGACATAAGACAGAAAAATACCCGGAAACTTCATATTTCCGGGTATTGATCCGACATGCGGAAGATGGGACTTGAACCCACACGGCACGAATGCCACAAGATCCTTAGTCTTGCTCGTCTGCCAGTTCCGACACTTCCGCAGGACGGTTGTCATTATAGCAAAGGGCCGGGGAAATGTCAACAGCAAATTTAAAAAAAATTCAAAAAATTTTCCGCGCAAAAAAGGATGTAAAAAATGTAATGAATATTATGCTGAATGGATATTTTTTATTCTTTCACATAAAAAGACTACCGTTTTCTGTAAAACTGTGGTAGAATTTTCTATCATAAAGTCCGGTTTTCCGATAGGAACAGAAGGCGGATCCGATCTGCCGGCGTTTCTGCGCAGGGGAAGCCGGCCTGTACGGACAGAACGCGGACGGGGGCAGGCGCCGGACGTCTGACGGGCATTGTCCGATACTGGCCGGAACGGCGCCGCGGCAGAGCGGCCCGGAGGACTTTCATATGAGGCGCGGCTCCCGAAAGGAGCGCGGGAATTTTCAGAAACAGGGGGAAGAAAATTATGGCTAAAGAAATGATAGCTATGCTTCTTGCCGGCGGACAGGGCTCACGTCTGTACGCGCTGACACAGAGGCTCGCTAAACCGGCAGTTCCTTTTGGCGGAAAATATCGTATCATCGATTTTCCGCTCTCGAACTGCGTCAACTCCGGCATTGATACGGTCGGTATTCTGACTCAGTATCAGCCGCTCGTACTGAATGAGTACATCGGAAACGGACAGCCGTGGGATCTCGACCGTCTGCATGGCGGCGTGCACGTGCTTCCGCCGTATCAGCAGGCTTCCGGTTCCGACTGGTACAAGGGCACCGCAAACGCGATCTACCAGAATATCTCTTTTATCGAGCGCTACAATCCGCAGTACGTCATCATTCTCTCCGGCGACCAGATCTGCAAGCAGGATTACAGCGATTTCCTGCGTTTCCACAAGGAAAAAGGCGCGGAGTTCAGCGTTGCGGTCATGGAAGTGCCGTGGGATGAGGCATCCCGCTTCGGCCTGATGGTCGCGGACGAGAACGATAAGATCACCGAGTTCCAGGAGAAACCGAAGAATCCGAAGTCGAATCTGGCTTCCATGGGTATCTATATTTTCAACTGGGACATCCTCAAGAAGTATCTGATCGAGGATGAGGCGGATCCGAATTCCGAGAACGATTTCGGAAACAACATCATTCCGAACCTCCTGCGCGACGGCCGCAGCATGTACGCGTACCACTTCAGCGGCTACTGGAAGGATGTAGGAACGATTTCATCTCTCTGGGAGGCAAATATGGAAGTGCTCGACCCGGAGCACAGCGGGATCAACCTTTTTGATGACGACTGGAAGATCTACAGCCGCAACAGCGGTATGACCGGACATAAGATCACGGGCAGCGGAAGAGTCGAGAACTCGATGATCACCGACGGATGCCGTATCTCCGGCGAAGTGAAGCATTCGATCCTGTTCGCGGGCGTGCAGGTGGAAGAAGGCGCGAAGGTTGAGGACGCCGTCGTCATGGGCGGTTCCGTGATCAAGGCAGGCGCCGTCGTGGAGCACTGCATCATCGCGGAGAACGTTGTGATCGGCGAGAACGCGGTTGTCGGCGCGATGCCGGCGGACGGAGAGAAGGGCGTGGCTACGGTAGGCCCCGGCATCTATGTGGGGGACAACGCGAAGATCGGGCCGAACGCCATGGTAAAAGAGAATGTAAAGGGTGGTGAAGTACAATGGTAAATTCTAACGCGAACGCAATGGGAATCCTTTTCCCGAACAGTTATGACAATATGGTCCCGGACCTGGTGACAGAGAGACTGATGGCCTCCATACCGTTTGCAGGCCGTTACCGCATGGTGGACTTCGTTCTGTCCAGCATGGTCAACTGCGGCATCGACAATATTTCGATTCTTGTCCGCCAGAATTATCATTCCCTGATGGACCACCTTGGCTCAGGCCGCGAGTGGGATCTTACCCGCAAGAACGGCGGACTTACGATCTTCCCGCCGTACGCGGAGAAGGCTGTGAAAATTTATCACGGACGTATCGAGGCTCTTGCGAGCATCCTGAATTTCCTGAAAGCGCAGAGAGAGAAATACGTCATCCTTTCCGATACAAATATCGCGGTGAATTTTGACTTTGAAGACCTGCTCCGGAAACACATCGAGAGCGGAGCCGATGTGACGGCAGCCTACAAGAGAGAGAAGCTTCCGGATGCGATGCTGCGCGCGGAAGGCATGGCAAAAGGCTTCTACTATACCGTGGATATGGATGAGACCGGCCGTGTGACAAACATCCTGATCAATCCGAAGGAGACGGACGAGCAGAACCTTCTGATGAATATCTATGTGCTTGACCGCGAATTCCTGATCAAAACCATCGAGAAAGCATTCATGGAAGGCTTTGTTTATTTCGAGCGCGATATCCTGGCGCGAAATCTGGACAAGATCCATGTGCACGCGTATGAGTTTACCGGCTATCTGGCACGCATCAGCAGCCTGCGCAGTTACTTTGATGAGAATATGAAGCTTCTGAAGGATGAGAATCTGGACGGCCTCTTTGAGCCGAACCCGATCTACACCAAGATCCGTGACGA
>CANRGB010000094.1 GCA_947630005.1 uncultured Lachnospiraceae bacterium | reverse complement strand
GAATCCCAGGAAGTCACTTTCACAAGCAGGGAATCGTAGTACGGGGAGATGACCGCACCAGCCCCGGCGGTCGCCTCGTCCAGACGGATTCCGAAGCCTCCGGAAACACGGTAGCCGGTGATGCGCCCGGTATCAGGAGCAAAATTATTCGAAGGATCCTCCGTTGTGACACGGCACTGAATCGCGTATCCGTTCTGGCGCACATCCTCCTGGCAGCTGATGCCGATCAGCGGGTCGGACAGTTCCCGCCCCTCCGCGATCAGGATCTGCGCGCGGACCAGATCGATGCCGGTGACCATCTCCGTGACGGTATGCTCCACTTGGATACGGGGATTCATCTCGATGAAATAATGACTGCCGGATTTGTCCACAAGAAATTCCAGAGTGCCGGCATTAGTATATCCGACATGCTTTGTGATCTTGACCGCGTCCTCCAGAATCGCGTTCCGAACCTCCTCCGGAACAGAAAAAGCAGGAGTAAACTCCACCACCTTCTGGTAACGCCGCTGCAGGGAGCAGTCCCTCTCGTACAGATGCGCGACGTTCCCCTTCTCGTCGGCAAGGACCTGCACCTCGATATGCTTGGGATTCACGAGAAATTTTTCCATGAAAATATCTTCATTTCCGAACGATTTGTGCGCCTCGGTGCGGACCAGATCAAAGTTGATGCCGACCTCCTCCACCGTATCGCACCGGCGCATGCCGCGCCCGCCGCCTCCGGCCGCCGCTTTCAGGATGACCGGGAACCCGTACTCCTCCGCAAGCTTCTGCGCCTCCTCCTTATTCTTCAGCGGTTCCGCCGTTCCGGGAGTCGTGGGAACATTGCACTCCAGCGCAATCTGCTTGGCGCTGAGCTTGTCCCCCATCAGATCCAGAATGCGGGAGGACGGCCCGATGAATTTGATCCCGGCCTGCTCGCAGGCTCTGGCAAACGCTCCGTTCTCGGACAGAAAGCCATAGCCGGGATGAATGGCGTCGCAGTCATGGAGCCTCGCCAGCTCAACGATCCGCGGGATGTCCAGATAAGCGCCCAGCGGGCTCTTGTTCTCGCCGATCAGATAGGACTCGTCCGCGGCAGTCCGGAACGCGCTGTACGTATCCTCGCTGGAATAGATCGCCACGGCGGCCATTCCGAGATCATGGCAGGCCCGGAAGATGCGCATCGCAATCTCGCCGCGGTTTGCCACCAGAACTTTTCTGATTTTTTTACCCATAGATTACCTCCTTTGATGCTGATAAAACAGATTCCGAATTTTTGTATTAATCATAACATATTCATACAGTTATTTCCATGTCTTTATTGCAATATTACTATTTTTTATTGTTTTAATAGTAAAGTAATAGTAAAAATACATAAAAATTCTTGAGTAAACTCCCTTTTCTTCTATCTGATATACAGCATCAGAACGCATAGCACTGGAATCGTCCCAATCGACAAAATTGTTGAGAGAAATATGATCTTTACCGCAAAATGTTCGTCTCCGTGATATTTTGAGGTCAGAATCGCGGCCGACGCAGGCGCAGGCATACCGGCAAGCACTGTGGAAACTCCTGTCACAGTTTCCTCCAGACCGGCAAGTCTGCATCCCATAAGAACAATAACAAATTTTTCAGCATACCATTTATCTAAACAATTTGAATGTTGCAGAATATTATCAATTATGATATGATAATATGTAAAGCAATTCGTGGCATTATGGGAGCAAAATACCTTTTGACTCCAACATCATCAATATGGGAAAACAAAGAAGCATGAGAATATTTGTAAGGAGTGCAGGTACAATGAATAGTTCCAATATTATCATGTATACTACAGAAGATGGCCTGACGAAGATTGAAGTTACCTTTGATGAAGATACTGTCTGGCTGTCATTGGAACAAATGGCAGAGTTGTTCCAGAGGGATAGATCGACTATATCAAGACACATAAGAAACATATTTGCGGAAGGCGAACTTCGACGGGACGCAACTGTTGCAAAATTTGCAACAGTTCAAAGAGAAGGAGCTCGAAGTGTATCCAGAGATATTGAGTATTATAATCTGGATGTCATTATTTCTGTTGGCTATCGTGTAAAGTCTTTACGAGGTACACAATTTCGTATTTGGGCAAGTTCTATTCTAAAAGAATATATGAAAAAAGGATTCACGTTGGATGATGACCGCCTAAAACGATTGGGCGGAAGAAACTATTTTGATGAACTGTTGGCTCGTATTCGGGATATTCGTACTTCGGAAAAAGTTTTTTGGAAAAAGGTATTGGAAATCTATGCTACCAGCATTGATTATAATCCCAGCGCAGAAACGTCCATTCTGTTTTTTAAACAGGTGCAAAATAAAATGCACTGGGCGGCACATAAACACACGGCAGCAGAAATCTTCAAACGAATGACCCCCACTGTATAAAATTCGTTGTCGCGACGTTCGTCAGCCGCATGCAGACATGTGATGACACACTGTTCGCGCAGATTCCGAATCCCTGCGCATCATCGCAAAGCGAATATCAGAAAGGAGTGCAGTATATGGCATCAGCACTGGAAAAAATTTTTACAACATCAGACATCTATGCTCTCCCGGAAGGGACACGAGCGGAACTTATCGACGGACAGATTTATTACATGGCTCCTCCCAGCCGAAAACATCAGGCATTCGTGGGCGAGCTTTACGCCATAATTCATGATTATATCAAAAAAAATCATGGGGCCTGCAAATTTTCATACAGACCTGTCATAAGCAGAAAAACCGGAAGATCCTGACGGACAAATATCTGAAAAGCGCTTGAAAATACGCGCATATCCGGAGTGCTGACCGCCTCGTCAATGGCAATCAGTATCCGTTTCCATGCTTTTTCAGACTTTCCAGCATTTTGGCAAGAGCCGTTCCAATATCTGTCACGGGAGCCGTACCGGTCACTTCAAGATTACTGTTTGAATTTATTTTTACTGTCGTTTACTGTTCATGTCAAGACAAAAACCAAAGGCCCCACTACAAGCAGTTATTTGTACTGATAATACAAAAAAGTTTCGAAATTTTGAATTTCTCTCCCATTTACATCTGCCGTATTTCGGATATAATAGTATCAACAAAACAAAGAAACAACAAATACCAAAACTTACCGGATGTGCGAAAGTCATCCGTCCGATAAATTTGATTGTATGATTCAGAAAGGAGATTTCATTATGACGACATTTACACTTGACAGAAACTTTGGTTCCAACGATTTCTTATTCGCGGCGATGAACGACAGCGTTTACGCGGATCTGAAAGCCAGCCGCGAGATGGAAGGACAGAGAGTCCTGTGGGAGATGACCGAGCCTCAGCTTTCCCTGGGCGCAAGATTCAGAAAGTTCTTTATGGGCGGCAGATAATATTCCTTTTATCCCTTTTACGATAAAAATTAAATATCCCGCGGCATTCGCCAGACACGTGACGGCCTGCTGTCCGCGGAAATCAAATACCCCGTTGCAAGAGGATGGGTATTTGATCCTCGCGGCATTCGTCAAATATCCATGCAAGCATGGCTATTTTCCTCATTGCTCGCGGGAATAAAGTCCATTCATTCAATTTTCCCCTGCCTTTCAATCCTGAAGGGCAGGGGATTTTTACTTTTTCATCTTTTCAACTCCTTCTTAAACTGCATTAAGGCCTCATAATTGACTGCAGTCTGAAACACATTATGATAAAACTGCCTGCTCTTGAGAAGTCCCTGACGCACATCAAATCCTTTATACATATTTGTCAGATATACTTTTTCGTCTGCTCTGGAAATCATGATATTGTCCTGCCTGTTGAACAGATCCAGAAGTTCACAATAATGCGTAGTAAAGATTAATGTGGCATTTTTTCTGTTGACGGTTTTATCCTTATATAGACTGATCATGTTCTCCACAAGAGTTTTATGAAAATGATTCTCTATTTCATCCACGATCAGATCAAACCCATTTTGCAGCGAAGCAGCCATCAAAATATACAGAAGCATGCCTTTTGTCGTACCACTTGACAATTTATAAAGCAATTCCTTATCCGAAATCATCTGTGTCCTGCCACAGCAGGTAATTTTAAAATTATGTTCATCCTGCATTGTCAGATCAGTAATCGTTTCATCAAAAATGGGAATTGTCCTGAGCAGTATATCCGTTCTGATTCCATAATCCTTCAGAGCAGCAAATATCAGACGATAGGTATCTGCCCCATTTCCAAAACTGTCAAAGTATATCGCCCTGGTCATCTTTTTTTTCAAAACAAAAAATACTTCAGAAGTATCCTCGGGGAGTTCTCCATCTGCAGGTACTTTTTTACACTGGAAGCAGCTGGTCATCCATAATCGCATCTCTCTCCCTGATTCTCTCCTTGTAATCCACTTTCTGCCCGATCAGCATGAGAATATACTCGGCGATCGTCTCCGTAGCAACCTTTGAGTTAAAAAAACTGACGCTGGAAGTCGCGGTCAGCAGAATCGAATCTGCATAGCGGGTCAGAGGACTTGTCAGCTCATTCACGATCAGACAGATCTTCGCCCCGTATTTTTTCGCAAGCTCCAGATAATCCGCGTCGATCTTATAATATCGCGGGAACACGAACATCAGAACGGCATCTTCCCCCTTGATATCCTGAAGCGAGTTGATGGAGGCGCACTCTCCGTCGGTCAGACACTTCACATTGGGAAGCATGAACGACAGCAGACGGCTGAAATTCATCGCGATCCCTCTGCAGCCGCGCAGACCGATGACATACCTGTTCTTAGCCTGAATAATGCAGTCCGCAAACCTTGCAAAATCTTCCTCGCTGTTATTCCGGAAAACTGACAGCACATTCTGCTGCATCATCGACTGAAAACGGGTCGAAAGATTTTCGTCTTTATATTTCTCGCTGTTCTGCTCTATCCGCTCAGTCAGAGACAGGCTGGAAAACGCGTTTTCCACCAGCATATTATAGATGCTTTCCTTCAGATCCGCATACCCGTTAAACCCGATTACCCGGGAAAAACGAATGATGGAAGCGTCGCTTACTCCAACCTCCTGGGCCACCTCCATAGAAGAAAGGCTGCCGATCTTTTCCTGATTATTGATAAAATAGTCCGCGATCTTTCTCTGTGTCTTTGTCAGGTTCGCACCCATGATTCTTTCAGCAAGTAAATTCTTCATTCATTGTCCTCCCATACTGTCACACAAATCTGCAGTGAACCTATCTGCTTACGCGATGCAGATCCAGCGCAGCAAAAATCGTTTTGCCTGTCACTGTCATCAAAATTTTGTAGTATTATATCACTGCAAAATCAAAAAGTCCAGAATTTTGAAGTTTTTACTACTACAAAATTTAACCTGCGGTAACCTGTGATTCATTGCAGCGGCATCTGTAAAAGAAAATTTTCTTGCATTACATACCACTCCATAATACAATCATATTACAAATTATCTGGTACCGCCAAAGGAAAAATTGATATTCCGGACAATATCGAACAAATATAATATCAGAGGAGTGGAATATATGGCATCAGCACTGGAAAAAATTTTTACAACAGCAGACATCTATACTCTCCCGGAGGGGACACGGGCAGAACTTATCGACGGACAGATTTATTACATGGCTCCTCCCAGCCGAAAACATCAGGCTCTCGTGGGTGAGCTTTACGCCATAATTCATGATTATATCCGAAAAAATCATGGGGCCTGTAAAATTTATCCCGCTCCTTTTGCCGTTTTTCTGAATGAAGACGATAAAACTTATGTGGAACCGGACATCTCCGTGATCTGCGGCCCGGACAAGCTGGACGACAAAGGCTGTAACGGTGCTCCCGACTGGATCATTGAGATCGTTTCTCCGGGCAGCAGACGGATGGATTGTTATATCAAGCTTTTCAAGTACCGTTCGGCAGGCGTCCGGGAATACTGGGTTGTGGATCCGGACAAAAACAGAATTACCGCATGGGATTTTGTGACAGATCATACCGAAGAATACACCTTTCAGGATTCCGTGGCCGTCAATATTTATGAAAGGTTTTCCATTGATTTTGCAAAGATAGAGCTCTGACTATCGCAGTTTACATGGCGGTTTTCCCTACTGCTCGCCTGCGCGGCCCGCATGCTGCGCCAGCAGAGAATCTCCCTATGCAGGCCTGCGACATAAAACCTCCCGATGGTTCCTGATTGTTTTCAGCTAGGAACCACCGGGGGTAATCTCAAAAACCAATATGAAACCGCAGAGCACCGATCAGGTTTGCGTCGTTTCCGTACCGGCATGTCACAATTTCCGGTTTCTTAAACGGCGTATACGGAAAAACAGAAAACAGGGTATCCAATGAGGTTCTGATCACCTGTGTTACCTCAGGTCGGGCGCTGATTCCGTCGCCGATGGCGAATCTGGGAAGATCGAGCACCGCCTGAATGCTGTAAATCCCGGCCGCAGCCTGCTTTCCGAATTCCTTCAGGGTCTGAATCGCTTCCGGTTCTCCCGCGTCATAAGCGGCGAAAAAATCCAGTCCGTTCAGGCCATGACCTTCTCCGGGAAGTCCTTTGCGGACAGCGTAAGAATGCAGCAGTCCGGCTGATCGGATCTTCTCCATGTCAAACTCCAGCAAAAGCTCGCCTTTTTTCACGGAATCTCCTTCTTTTTTCTTTGGAGAAAAGCCGTCGCCGTTCATATCCACCGTATCCATGCCGACATGGATCAGAATTTCAACACCGGTATCGGAAGTCAGTCCGATCGCATGGCAGGTAGAAGCAAAAGTAGTGACAGTGCCATCGCAGGGCGCGTAGACCTTGCCTTCCGCAGGCTCAATGGCCACTCCCTGTCCCAGCGCGCCGGAGGCAAACACTTCATCAGGTGTCTCGGAAAGATCCATCACTTTGCCGGAAACAGGCGCTGCAATGCTGCTGTCCGCGGCGGCAGTAATCTCCGCCGTTTTTTTGGCAGGCGCCGCGGGAGCGTCGTCCTTATAAGTAATGTAAGTAAGAATGAACGCCGCGGCTCCGGCTGCAAGGGACAAAACGATCGCGGCAATCATACCGGAAATATCGTTTGTCTGTGTGTTGATATAGGCAGTGTAGCCAAATACGCCCATACCGGCTCCCGTATACATGGTAACGCCAAAGGCCATCAGCAGAGCTCCGCCGGATTTTTCCGGATCAAACGCAGGCTGAACAACCCCTTTACAGAAATCATCGTAGCGCCGGGAGTAATTGCTGAAATTGCAGCTCACAATTTTTATCGTCCCAATGCGGGGAAGCCATTCCCGGATTTTCCTGTAATTGGACAGATAAACCGTGGAAATCGCCTCAAAAAAAACAGGAAAAAAGGTTCATCTTTTCTCCTGTTTTGACAAATTTTTTTGAAAAATTTTTTCATTCATCTGTGTGCCAGCGCTGCAGCCTGCGCACAACGTTGTCATGCTGTGCCTTGAGATCCATATTCCGGTAAAAATCTTTTCTGAAAATCAGCCCGTATATACTATTCAAAATATAATGAAAACAGCCGTATATCTCCTCCCTGTGCGCAAGGATGTATTTCGCAATAAACTCCTCAATGTCTGTAAACTGATCTCTTTGCTCAAGCTGCTCCAGAATTGTCATATCCTCTTTATCCTTCCGACATTATGCGGGCCTCCCATCCCTCCGGATAGCAGTATCTCCCGTGACCGTCGCCGGTCGTGCTGACTCACAGCATCCCCCTTTTGTTTCAGATTCAGCTTTCCCTGATCTCTCCTGCCTTCGTCAGCGCCAGTTTTGTCGCGACCGGCCCGATCAGCTCGTAGATCACGGTACCGCAGAGAATGATCGCGCGGATCGCGGCTCCGTGCTCAGGAACCACCTGCATCGCCACGCCTGAGAGACCGATTGCAACGCCGGCCTGCGGGATCAGCGTAAAGCCGAGCCACTTCCGCACCACCGGCTGCGCGTGAGAAATACGGCATCCGATCGCGCTTCCCGCCACCTTGCCGATGACGCGGAACACAACATAGAGCGCTCCCACCATTCCGACCGTCGGGATGACCGCGATGTTCAGATCCGCTCCCGAGACAAGGAAGAACAGCATGAACAGCGGCGGCGTCATCCGGTCCACAAGCTCGAACACGCGCGGGCTCTCATCGGAAAGATTCACAAATACGGCACTCATCATCATACACGCGAGCAGCGAGGAAAAACCGACCATATCGCAGATGCCCACACAGAGAAAGACGAAACCGACCGCGGCCGACAGCCGGTTGCCGCGGCTGTGATAATACCTCACAAGCAGGGCCAGAAGCAGGCCGAGCAGCGCGCCGAACACGAATGCGCCGCCGATCTCCCAGACCGGATCGAGGATCGTCTCCAGAAGATTCACACTGCCGCCGGATGAGATCGTCTTCGCGATTGCCACGGAAATTCCAAACGCGATCAGCGCGGCGGCGTCATCGATCGCCACCACAGGAAGCAGCGTCTGCGTCACAGGCCCTTTCGCGTTATACTGCTTTACGACCATCAGAGTAGCCGCCGGAGCCGTTGCGGCCGCAATCGCCCCGAGACAGACAGAAAACGCCGGATCATTGCCTGTCACAAGCAGCGCCGCGTCAACGGCCAGCACTGCCACAATCGCTTCCATGAACGCAATGATCACTGGCGCTTTTCCAACTCTTTTCAGATAGGAGAGCTTGAATTCCGCGCCGATCGAGAACGCGATGAATCCAAGCGCCATCTCGGAAATCAATCCGAATTCCTCCACGATTCCTGCCGGAATGATCTTCAGCACGGACGGCCCGATCAGTATACCCACGATCAGATATCCCGTCACATTCGGCAGTTTTATCTGTTTTACGACCTTTCCGGCGGCCAGCCCCGCGAAGATGCAGACCGCCAGATAGGTCAGTATATTCAATTCCATTTTTTTTCACCCAATCCTTCCACAAAGGATACCGGCAGGCCGAACATCACCGCCGAGTTCGCTACGCTCAGATCCCCGACCACTTTCCGGATCACCTCTCTTGCCTTGTCTGCCTCCGATTCCTCCAGCACAAACAGCATCGTCTTGCTGGCCTCCCTGTGCCCGTCATGGTCCAGCATCGAACGAAGAAGACTGAACATCGGCATATCATCAAGATCCCCGAGCACGCTCGCCATACCGGTGCTGTCGATCATCGTTCCGCCGTGGATTCCCGCCTCGGCGAGTTCAAGCATCAGTTCTCCGACAAGTTCCGTTCGTTTTAATATCAATACCAGAAGCTGCATAATTATCCTCCCTCCGATAAATGACGATCCTTATTCCTCTGTATCGCCGTTTATTTTACTTCTATATATCAGGATCCACAGACCTGCCAGAACCATCCAGCCGATCTTGCAGGCAAAGCTGACAATACCCGCCAGCTCAGCATTCACAATCGCGGAGAGCAGGCCGATCACGGAAAACAGGGCCGCCAGAATCGTAAGGACCGCGGCATATCTGGAAACGCTGCTGAAGCTGTCTCCCTGAATCGCGTTCGCCCTGCAGACTTTTACGGTGTGAAGCAGGCAGAAGAAATACATGATGATCATCATTGTGACCGCGATCACCAGCGCGAGAAAAACAGCCGTCACCATTTTCGTTCCCGAATCCGCCGACAGCCAGGCCGATACGGTAAGAACCACAGACAGAATCAGACATATCAGCATCACAATGCATGATATAATCATTTTTATAATAATATATATTTTTGTACACAAAAATCCGGTTCCCGTCATGGGGGCCCCTTTACGTCCCGCGGACGCGATCAGGATCCAGAATCCGGCGCACAGAAGAAGTTCCGGCAGATGCAGGATCAGGCTGACCGCGATCATGCTGCTGCCCAGCCCCGACACAAAGCTCAATACCCGGTTCACGTAAGACATCAGTTCCGAAGGCATATCAAAATTCGCCAGAATACTGAGTACCTGGGAAAAGCCCAGTTCCTGCAGCAGTACTGACGCGATCGTCATCACCGAGGAAACGGAGCAGAACACCGCCATAATAAGAAAAATCGGAGAGCGGAACATTTTTCTGGACTGTTCTGCCAGGCGGCGTCCGAACAGTTCTGTGCGCGGCGCCATCCGGGCAGGCATGCGGCCGTCCCGTCTCTGCACCATCGTTCCCTGAGGTCTGTACGGATCTGCAGCGCGGCCATCCTGACCATAGGCCGGTCTGCCTCCCTGCATCTGGCCGCCGCGTCCGTACGCGGCGTTCCCCCGCGCCGGAACTCTCTGACTTCCCTGCCCCTGCTGCGGACGGCTTCCGCGGACCGGCGCCTGATTCCCCTGACCATACGGGCTTCCCTGACCTCCCTGGCCATACGGAACCCCCTGGCCATACGGAGTTCCCTGACCCTGCGGACGGTTCCCGCGGACCGGTGTCTGGTTCCCCTGACCGTGCGGGGTTCCCTGGCTCCCCTGGCCCTGCTGCAGACGGCTCCCACGGACCGGTGTCTGGTTCCCCTGACCGTACGGAGTTCCCTGACCCTGCGGACGGTTCCCGCGAACCGGTGCCTGATTCCCCTGACTATGCGGACGGCTCCCACGGACCGGCGCCTGGTTCCCCTGACCGTATGAGGTTCCTTGGCTCCCCTGACCGTATGAGGTTCCTCGGCTCCCCTGGCCATACGGAACCCCCTGGCCCTGCTGCGGACGGCTCCCGCGGACCGGTGTCTGGTTCCCCTGACCTTCCTGGCCGTGCGGAGCTCCCTGATCTCCCTGTCCATACAGTGTTTCCTGCGCCGGTCCCTGACTCATCCCGCTCTGTCCGTCCTGCCCGTATATCGTCCGCTGCACCTGTCCTTCCGGCAGCCTCTGGCTCTGCGGGCGGACGGCTGTTTTCTGAGGAGGTACCTGCTGAGGCTGTTCCTGATCCGGCCGCGTCTGACCTTCCTGTTCATATGTGGTCCGCTGTACCTGACCTTTCTCTGATTTCACTTTTGTCTCCTGCTCCATCTGGATCCTCCTCCTAAAAACCTGCTCTTTTGGGTTAGAAACCTGCCCGCGCATGAATCAGGCCCCGCATGCGGTCCCGCTTCGCGCAGGATTACTTAAATCACTGTTACCGGCTCTCCAGTATCTTATCGATGCTTACGAGCTTCACACTCAGTACAAAGATCTCCGCGGCAAGCGCGAGTTCCTCCGGGGTCGGGAATGACGGCGCGATTCGGATATTGCTGTCCTTCGGATCCTTTCCGTATGGGAAAGTGGCTCCGGCGCCTGTCATGGTAACCCCTGCCTCTTTTGCTTTCGCGACGATTTTCTTCGCACATCCTTCCAGAGAATCAAACGCAATAAAATAACCGCCCTTCGGCCTCACCCAGCTTCCGATCTCCAGTCCGCCAAGCTCCCGGTCAAGCGTATCAAGCACGGCCTCGAATTTCGGGCGCAGAATGTCCGCGTGCTTTTTCATATGCGCTCTGATTCCGTCCATATCTTTAAAGAACCGCACATGGCGAAGCTGATTCAGCTTGTCATGTCCGATCGTCTGATAAAACATTGCCTTTCTCGCGTCCGCCAGATTCGCCTCGGAGGCCGCCATCGCCGCGATGCCGGATCCCGGGAAGCTCACCTTGGACGTCGAGATAAATTTATAAACCAGATCTTCATTTCCGGCCTTCTCACATTCCGTCAAAAGCTCAAGAATCACATCCTGATCATCGTCGTACAGATGATGGATGGAATACGCATTGTCCCAGAAAATGCGGAAATCCGGAGCCGCCGGCTTGAGATGCGCAAATCTTCTCACTGTCTCGTCCGAGTAGGAAATGCCGGTCGGGTTCGAATATTTCGGCACGCACCAGATTCCCTTGATCATCGGATCACTTGATACGAGCTCTTCTACCATGTCCATATCCGGGCCCGTCGTATACAGCGGCACGTTGATCATCTCGATCCCGAAAAATTCCGTGATGCCAAAGTGTCTGTCATAACCCGGCACCGGGCATAAAAATTTCACCTTTCCCTGAAGTCCCCACGGCGTATGCCCGCAGACTCCCATCGACATTGCGCGCGCCACGGTATCGAACATTACATTCAGACTGGAGTTTCCGTAAATCAGAATATTCTTCTCCGGAACCTCCGACATCTCCGCAAGCAGATGCCTCGCCTCCGGAATACCATCCATGACTCCATAATTTCTGCAGTCTACTCCCGTCACACACCTCATGTCAGAATCGCTGTTCAGTACGTCCATCATACCGTTGGAAAGATCCAGCTGCGCCTTGGACGGCTTGCCTCTCGACATATCCAGCTGAAGTCCTCTGCTTTTGTACTCCTCGTACTTTGCTTCCAGGACGCTTTTCTCCTGCAGCAGCTCTTCCCTGCTCATTTCCTTGAATGGTTTTTTCATAATAACTCCTCCAGTTTTTATTCTGTACTCCATATGCGTACATATGTCCGTACGGAAAAATTTACCTTACCCATTTTATAACCGGAGGTTATATCCGTCAAGTATTTTTACTGTATAAGTCCAGTCTCCGTGCAGAGACGGGAGGCAAGTTTACTTGCCAGACCGGCTATGCACAGGAGACG
>CANRGB010000093.1 GCA_947630005.1 uncultured Lachnospiraceae bacterium | reverse complement strand
GAGGAAGGCAACAAGCGCGTCAGCGTTCTGAAGTATTATGAGGCCATCTCCATTCCCGGCTATGTAACGCGCATCATCCCGAAACGTACCGGAGAAAAGGAAAACAATATTTATTTTGAATTTATGGATTTCTACCAGTTATCGAAGATCAACTATGTCTGGTTCTCAAAGGAGGGCAGCTTTGCCAGACTGCAGGAAGCGGTCGGCAAAGGACCGGAGGAAGAGTGGACCGAGGACGACCAGCTCAACTTCAGCTCCGTCTTCTCCCGCTTTACGTCCGCCTACGAGGCAAAGGGCGGGAACAAGCTCAAGATCACGCCGGGGGACGCGTTCCTTGCCTTCATCACGCTCTACGGCTACCAGGAGACCGACGCCCTCTCCGCCGCCGAGCTGAAGACGGCGGTCGCCAAGGTCTGGGAGGAATTCGAGCTGCTTGAGCACGACGAGGAGATCGAACTGAAGATGGATCCGAACACGGAGAAGAAGCCGTTGCTGAGCCGTCTGATCCCGCTCGCGCTCGGAGAACCCAAACTGAACATCGCGTTTATATATGAAAAAACGCCGCGTTCCTCCGCGTGGACTTACGCGCATGAGCTCGGGCGCATGCATCTGGAGCAGACCTTCCCGGATGAGGTCGTCACCCGCAGCTACGAAAATATCACGGCGGACACGGTGGAAAACTGCATCTATAAGGCGATCTACGAAGGATGCAACATCGTTTTCACGACGACGCCGACCTTTGCGCAGGCCAGCGTGAAAGCCGCGATCGCGAACCCTGACGTCCGCATCCTGAACTGCTCGCTGAACACCTCGCACCGCTACATAAGGACTTACTATACGCGGATGCACGAGGCCAAATTCCTGATGGGCGCAATCGCCGGAGCGATGGCGGAGAACGACCGCCTGTCCTACGTCGCGGACTACCCGCTGTTCGGCAACATCGCGAACATCAACGCGTTCGCGCTCGGCGCGAAAATGATCAATCCGCGCGCCAAGGTGTATCTCGAATGGTCCACGCTGAAGAACGTGGATATCTGGGAAAACATCCGCAAGGTGGCTCCCTCCTGTATCTCCGGAAGAGATATGGTGATCCCGGAGCAGCCGTCGCGGCTCTTCGGCATCTACCACTACGACGGAGAGCATGTCCGGAACCTGGCGATGCCGCTGTACCACTGGGGCAAGTTCTATGAGAATCTGATCCGCACGATCATGAACGGAACCTGGAAGAGCGACGCCGACACCACCCGCGCGATCAACTACTGGTGGGGAATGTCCTCAGGCGTCGTGGACATCATCTGCTCGCAGAATCTCCCGGTCGGCACGAAGCGTCTCGTGGAGCTTTTGAAGCACACGATCAGCTCCGGCAAATTCAACCCGTTCGCCGGGATTCTCTACTCCCAGACGGGCATCATAAAAGGAAGTCCTGACAACATCCTCTCGCCGGAGGAGATCATGGAGATGGACTGGCTCGCCGAGAATGTCATCGGTACGATTCCGGAGCGCGAGGAGCTTATGGATCAGGCGCAGGCGGTGACCTCCCAGCAGGGCGTAAAGGTCAAAAAATCTTAATACCATCCGAAGAGCGCGAAGATCGAAAACGAGAAAAGACAAAGCGCCGTCAGCCGGACATTCCCATTCCGCACTGACGAACGACGTTACAGATAAAACCGGAAAGGAACGTGATGAGATATGCGGATCATGGTGATTGCGGACGAAGAATCCCGATATCTGTGGGATTTTTTCGACAAAAGCAAGCTGGAGGGGATCGACCTGATCATCTCCTGCGGCGATCTGCACCCGTACTATCTCTCCTTCCTTGCCACCTTTACTTCCGCACCCGTCCTCTATGTGCACGGAAATCATGATCAGAAGTACGAGCGGATTCCTCCGGAGGGCTGCATCTGCATCGACGACAAAATCTACGTGCACAACGGCGTGCGTATTCTCGGTCTCGGCGGCTCCATGCGCTACCGTCCGGGAAGCCATCAGTACACGGAGCGTGAGATGCGCCGGCGGATCTTCCGGCTCGGACTCCCGCTTCTCTGGCACCGCGGCTTCGATATCCTTGTCACGCACGCTCCGGCCTATCAGCTCAACGACGGGCGCGACCTGCCGCACCAGGGATTCAAATCGTTCCTGTGGCTGATGGAGAAATTCAAGCCGAAGTTCTTCCTGCACGGCCATGTGCACATGTCCTACGGACGGCAGCACAAGCGATGCGACAGATATCAGAATACACTCGTAATCAACGCGTATGAGAGGTATGTGTTCGACTTTGAAGACGAAGTGCTCAGCCCGCTTCTGTACGGGAAGATTGTATCAGAAAAATGAATTTGTTTCCTTATACTAACAGGGACAGAGAGGATTGTGAGTCCTCCCTGTCCCTGTTTTAACTCTGCGGACAGAGCTTTTTATTTCACCCGGTTATAATTGATCAGGCAGCCGTCCAGTATGATCTGCCGTTCATCGTCGGTCATCTCGCCGAGACCCAGCGTAAACGGAACAAGTCTGCCGTCCTTTACGGCGTACGCCGTCACTTTGACGGCCTTCTCCTTCACAGCGGAGCGGATCCCCGGAATGTAGAGATAATCGTGGTTCGCGAACGGAAGATCCTCCCCGTCGATCAGAAACGGAAGCATGCCCCAGTTGATCAGGTTCGAGCGGTAGCGCTTCGTCGCGTAGCTGTTCGCGATGTTCGCCCAGCCGCCGAGCACCTTCTGGCAGGAAGCCGCCTGCTCGCGCGCGGAGCCGTCGCCCGGCTTCACGGCAAAGATCGTGCTGCCGATTCCGATGTTCTCCGCGGACACATCCGCGTACGCCGCCTGCACCGCCGCGAGGACATCCGCCAGTTCCGGCAGCGCCTCTGTCATGCTCTCCCCGGCCTCTCTCGCCTTCTCCGCCGCCTGCACCTCTTTTGCGAGACCGACATACGCCGGATCCTTTCTCGAGAGAGTGAACTCCGCGAGTCCGAGCGGGTTCGAGCGGTAGGAGGAAGTCTCCCCGGACGGAATCAGCTCGTCCGTCGTCGTCACCGGATCGTGGATCTCGGAGACGACTTTCAGGATCAGGTTCTCCGGAAGCTCGCACATCGCCGGCCAGTCTTTGATGTTCGGTCCGAAATGAATCTCGGCCGACGGATCCGCAACGCCCTTGCTGTCAAAGACGCGGTTCGCGTAGATGCTCTGATCGAAGAAATACTTCGGATTGCTGAAATTCACGTCCACATCGGTCGCCGCCGTCAGGTAGCCCTTGTTCGCCGCCGTCGCCGCGATCGAGCGCGCGTCCATCAGCGCCACGGAAGAGATCTGGCCGCTCTGCAGCTTGGATCCCTCGCGGTTCGGGAAGTTGCGCGTCGAATGGCGGATGCTGAACGCGTTGTTCGCCGGCGTGTCGCCCGCGCCGAAGCACGGTCCGCAGAACGCGGTCTTGACGATCGCGCCGCTCTGGATCAGATCCGCAAGTCTGCCGTTCTTCGCAAGTTCCATATAGATCGGCGTGCTCGCCGGATAAACACTCAGGGTAAACTCGTCGCAGCCGATAAACTTCCCTTTCAGGATGTCGGCCGCCGCACAGATATTTTCAAAGCCGCCGCCGGCGCAGCCGGCAATGATGCCCTGATCCACGTACAGTCTGCCGTTGCGCACCTTATTCTTCAGCGTAAAGTCAACCGCGCCGCCGAAGCTGACTGCCGCGCGCTTCTCCACATCGTCGAGGATGTCCATCAGATTTGCGTTCAGATCCTCGATCGTGTAAGTGTTGCTCGGATGGAAAGGCATCGCGATCATCGGACGGACCGCGCTCAGATTCACGCAGACAACCCCGTCATAGTAGGCCACGGCACCCGGAGCCAGCTCTTTGTAATCCCCGGCCCTTCCGTGGATCTCATAAAATTCTTTAATCTGGTCATCGGTCTGCCAGATCGAGGACAGACAGGTCGTCTCCGTCGTCATGACGTCGATGCCGATGCGGAAGTCCGCGCTTAAGGAAGCCACACCCGGTCCCACAAATTCCATCACCTTATTGTTCACATAACCGTTTTCGAACACCGTGCCGATAATCGCCAGCGCGACGTCCTGCGGGCCTACGCCCGGAACCGGACTGCCGGTCAGATAGACCGCCACCACGCCCGGCATATTAATGTCATACGTCTGATTCAGGAGCTGCTTGACCAGTTCCGGTCCGCCCTCTCCCATCGCCATCGTTCCAAGCGCGCCGTACCTTGTATGGGAATCCGATCCGAGAATCATGCCGCCGCCGCAGGCAAGCATCTCGCGCGCGAACTGATGGATGACCGCCTGATGAGGCGGAACATAGACGCCGCCGTATTTCTTCGCACAGCTGAGTCCGAACATGTGGTCATCCTCGTTGATCGTGCCGCCGACCGCGCAGAGCGAATTGTGGCAGTTTGTCAGCACATACGGCACCGGGAACTTCTCAAGTCCGGAAGCACGCGCCGTCTGGATAATCCCCACAAACGTGATGTCGTGGGAAGTCAGCTTATCAAACTTTATTTTCAGCTTGTCCATATTCCCGGAAGTATTGTGGCTCTCCAGGATCGAGTACGCGATCGTATTCTTCGCGGCCTCCTCCTTTGACGGCACCTGTCCGCCCAGCTTTGCGGTCAGAACCGCCTTCATCTCTTCGGTATCCGGGATCAGTTCCGTTCCGTTCAGAAGATATGCTCCCGTTGCAAGTAATCGAATCATTTCTGTCTCCTCCTCTGTCTTCTTCCCGATAAACTTACAGTTCAGACATCCGCCGCTCCGGCTTCCATCTGAACTGTCTCATACCTCTCCGTATCTCAGTCCGAATTTTTATATCGGTATTTTTCATCTGCATCCCTGCAGTCAGCCGTGCCTTAATCGAAATTTCCGCAGTTCCCGCTCGGTATCCACCTTCTCGATCTCGGCGCCCAAGCCGCGCAGCTTCTCCTCAAATGCCTCGTATCCTCTCTGGATATAGACGATATCATCCAAAATCGTCTCGCCCTCAGCGGCAAGTCCCGCGATCACAAGCGCCGCGCCCGCACGCAGATCCGGTACGCTCATACGCGCGCCCGTCAGTTTCTCCACTCCTGTGATGATCGCCGTGTTGCTCTCCACACGGGCCTCCGCCCCCATGCGCGCAAGCTCGTCCAGATATTTGAAGCGGTTCTCAAAGATGCTCTCCGTCACGATGCTCGTCCCTTTGGCAATCGCAAGCGTAACGCCGATCTGGGGCTGCATATCCGTCGGATAGCCCGGATACGGGAGCGTTTTGACATTTGTGCTCTGCAGACGCCTGGAAGCCACTACGCGGACCGCGTCGTCAAACTCCTCGACCTCGCAGCCGATCTCAAGCAGCTTTGCCGTCGTCGCCTCAAGGTGCTTCGGGATCACATGCTTGACCATGACGTCTCCCTTTGTGGCCGCCGCCGCGAACATAAAAGTTCCTGCCTCGATCTGGTCAGGGATGATCGAATACTCTGTCTTGTGCAGCTTCTCCACTCCGCGGATACGGATCACATCCGTACCGGCGCCGCGGATGCTCGCACCCATACTGTTAAGGAAATTCGCCACATCAACCACATGGGGCTCGCGCGCGCAGTTTTCGATGATCGTGCGCCCGTCCGCCATCGCGGCCGCCATCATGATGTTGATCGTAGCTCCCACGGAAACCGTGTCCAGATAGATATGACTCCCATGAAGATGATCCGTCTCCGCAATGATAAAGCCGTTCCGGATGCTCACATGGGCGCCAAGCGCCTTAAATCCCTTGATATGAAGATCGATCGGGCGGGAGCCGATATTGCAGCCGCCCGGAAGCGGAACTCTTGCCATCTTATGTTTTCCAAGAAGCGCCCCGATCAGATAATAGGACGCCCGTATTTTCTTGATGTACTCATAGTCAACGCATACCTCCCCGACGTCTGCGCTGTTCAGTAAAACCGTGTGGCGCGTAAGGCGTTCCACCCTGACACCGATGCTTTCCATCGCCTCAAGCAGTACGTTGATATCCCGGACATCCGGAAGGTTCTCAATCAGAACCGTGTCGTCCGTCATAATCGCCGCCGCCAGTATGCCAAGCGCTGCGTTCTTTGCGCCGCTGATTTCCACCTCCCCTACCAGTGGATTACCTCCTTTGATAATGTACTGTTCCATAAAATACACCTCTGTTCCGCAATTATCTGCCTCCCGCAGAACCCTTCCGGGACTCAGGTCATTGCTTTTTCTTATTTATACTTATTCCCCTGTTAATGCAAAACAGGCGATACTCTGTTCTTCCGTTTATCACCGGACAGTGAACCCCCTGTTTTTCAAACTATAACCAGTATACCACATTCTGTGTTTTTGTAAATATCAATTAACGATTTATACTTTTTTTGTACATATTTCCCAGTAATAATTGTCAGAATAAAGGGGATTGTTTCCGAATCATCTGCAAAGATTCCGGGAAATCATCGACGTTTTTTCACGCTGTATCCGAATTTTCCGATATTTTTCCCGAGGCCAAAATACGCTCCGTGAGAATAGACAATCAGCCCCGCCTGGTTCAGACGGAATTTCCCGTTCTCATCCAGATAGCGCGCGTCCACGTCCACGCCGAGCACCTCGGCGATAAACATATGGTGCGAACCCAGCTCCAGGATCTGCGTCGTGCGGCACTCCAGATTCACCGGACTCTCCTCGATGACCGGCGCATGCACATGAACCGCCTGTCCCGGCGTCAGGTTCATCTGCGCGAATTTGTCCACATCCCTGCCCGAGCGCACTCCGCAGAAATCGGCCGCCCGCGCCAGTTTTTCGGTCGTCAGGTTGATGACAAACTCTCCGGTCTCCTTCAGAATCCCATACGAATACCGCTCCGGCTTCACGGAGACGGAAACCATCGCGGGACTGCTGCAGACCGTCCCCGTCCATGCCACCGTGATAATATTCGGCTTCTCCCCCGGCCTCTGGCAGCTCACCATCACCGCCGGCAGCGGATACAGCATATTTCCGCCCCGCCAGTGTTCCCGGGGAACGCCGCTCTTTTTGTCTCCCATAGATTCCTCCTGTTTTTCAGACTGACAATGCCCGCTTGTCGCGTTGGCAGCTGTTTTCTTTACGCGGAACTGCAATCGGGCAGGAGGCGGTTTTTCCCTCCTGCCCGCCGCGCGGCCCGTGTGCTGCGTCAGCAGCTGACTTCCTTACACGGGCCTGCGCATGAAACCGGAAAACCTGCCGCGGATCTGCAGGCGATACCCGCGGATCCGCGGCAAAGCTTTATATCGTGTTCATCCGGTTGATCGCTTCCATAAAGGCCGGCACCAGCTGCTTCTTGCGCGATACGACGCCCGGCAGCCGCGTCACCTTGTCCGACACGCTCCGGTGGAAAGCTTCCTCCACCAGCGTCCCCGCTTCCTTGCCGTAGCAGAGCATCTCCGACGACTCGTTGATGATGTCCGTCAGCATGAAAAACAGCATGTCGATCTTCGTGCTGCGCTCCTGGAACAGCTTGTCCAGGTACGGAATCAGCCGGTCCCGGATCTCCTGGAGCTCCGTCGCGCTCATGGAGGTCACCTGGCCGATTCCGATATCCCAGTCGCCGAACTCAAACTTCTTGAAGTCCTGATAGACGATCTGCTCCGGCGACTTCGTCCTCAGGTCACTCCCCGCCGCGAACATCTCCCGCGCGTAGCTCTGACACTCGATCCCCGCGATCGCCGCGAGAGCCTGCGCCGCCTGGATATCCAGCCAGGTACAGGTCGGGGAGCGGAACATCAGCGTGTCCGAGATGATCGCGCTGCACAGAAGACCCGCGATATTTTCCGGTATCTCAATATTCTTTTCATTATAGATCTGATAGATGATCGTACCGGTACAGCCGACCGGCTGATTCCGGAAGTAAACCGGGGCGACCGTCTCCAGCGAACCGAGCCTGTGATGGTCGATCACTTCAAGGATCTCCGCGTCCAGCACGTTGTCAACCGCCTGCGATACCTCATTGTGATCCACAAGGATCAGCGCGCGCTTGCGCACGCCAAGAAGGTTCCGCCTCGAGATCATTCCGATATAGCATCCGCGGCGGTCCAGGATCGGGAAATCCCGGTAGCGCTTTTTCGACATGACATCGCGGAGGCTTTCCGTATAATCGGTCAGACGGAAGGTCATCAGATTGTCCTTCTTCATGAAAAATTCCACCGGCATGCTCTGGTTGATCAGCCGCGCCACGGCATACGTATCAAGCGGCGTCACGATGATCGTGCAGTTTTTCTCCTGCGCGAGTCTTCTGATCGTCCGCGACACCTTGGCACCGAGACAGACCACGATGCAGCCGGCCGACATCTCGATCGCGCAGAGCTGCGACTCATAGCGGTTGCCCAGAATCACCATGTCGTGTTCCTCGATATAATCTTCCATAACGTCAGGATTGGCCGCCGCGATCACCACTTTCCCTTTATCGAAGTAAGAATCCGGATCCCCGATGATCATCTCCGCGTCCAGCGTCTCGAGGATATTGCGGTACGGCGTCTTCGCCACCGAGACGATCGCGCTGTTATATTCCTCCATGTAGGACTTCGCGATATCGTTGACGGTGATCAGGCCCTTGAGCTGATTCTGCTCCGTCGTGATCGGAAGCGTAAACACATTCTGCGTCTTCATCATCGTCCAGGCTTTCTTCAGCGAGATGTCGCTCCTGACGCCGGGCACCCTGCGGATCTCCATATCCTTGACCCGCGTCCCGATATTATCGATAAAAATGGGGGCTTCCACTCCGAACCGCCCCAGCACATACTGGGTCTCCGCGCTCACCTGCCCCGCGCGGACCGGCACGTAATTATACTGTCCGCTGCTCTCATCCTGATTCTTCAGGTAGGCGTACGCGATCGCGGAACAGATGGAATCCGTATCCGGATTCTTGTGCCCCACAATGCAGACCGTCCGCTTCGCCACCTGCTCCCCGTCGTCGGTTATGTTTCTTTCCTGATGTACTGACTGTTCATCCATTTCCGTTTATCTCATCCTTTACTAACTTTCATGCCGGATACTTATTCCGCGGTCTCCAGCGCAATCTTAACCATATCATTGAAACTGGACTGCCGCTCCTCGGCCGTCGTCGCCTCTCCCGTGATCACACTGTCCGAGATCGTGCAGATCGCCAGCGCGTGCTTTCCGAGCCGGGCCGCGTTCATATAGAGTCCCGCCGCCTCCATCTCCACGGCCAGAACCCCCATGCTGCGCCAGTTCACGTCGAGGCTGCAGTCACTGTAGAACGTGTCGGAGGAAAGCAGATTTCCGACCTTGTAATTCACGTTCCCCATCGCCTCGACGGCTTCCACCGCTCTGCGGAGCAGCTTGTAGGACGCGATCGGCGCGAAGGTCCCCGGAAGCTGATACTGCGCCGCGTAGTTTGAATTCGTGCACGCTCCCATGCCAAGCACGACGTCGCGGATCTTCAGCTCCGCCGTCAGCGCGCCCGCGGTTCCGATCCGGATAATATTGTCCACATCATAAAATTTAAACAGCTCGTAAGAATAGATCCCTATGGACGGAATCCCCATCCCGCTCGCCATAACGGAAACCCTCTTCCCGTTGTAGGTGCCGGTGAACCCGTTGACGCCGCGCACATTGTTGACCAGCACAGGATTCTCCAGAAATGTCTCCGCCACATACTTCGCGCGGAGCGGATCCCCCGGCATCAGAACTGTTTTCGCAAAATCCCCGGCTTTCGCCGCGATATGCGGAGTCGGTATATTACTCATAATTACGCCCCTTTCTTTTAACTCAGGATCCGGCCCGTGAATCCTGGTATGAGATTTGATCTGCTTTGGCAGACATTATATAATATCCATAATTATACTACAAAAAATTCGCAATATAAACTATTTTTTTCAACATATATGCCCGGAAAATGCAAAATCGGCCTTTTTATAATCTGTGCATTTTACACAATATAATTTACTGTTTAAATCAAATTTATGTCAATTTCACCTAATATTCACGGTTTGTTCATAGTTTATTCATAAGTGGGTGCTATAGTGTAAACAGTTCTTGAGATAACACTCTGGAATCTATGCTGTAATGTTATTCATTACACATATTGATAAATTTTTTCATAATAGCCTCCGGTGTACCAGACGCCGGGGGCACTCCTCATGTACAGGCCGCATACGAAGATTAGCTGCTGACGCTGCATGCAGGCCGCGCAGCGGGCAGGAGGAAAAACCGTCTCCTGCTCGATCACAGACCCGCATACGGAGATTAGCTGCTGACGCAGCATGCAGGCCGCACGGAGGGCAGGAGGAAAAAACGCCTTCTGCTCGATCACAGACCTATATAAAGAAAACTAGCTGCCGCAGAATACGGACGATCAAAACCGTACTCTGCGGCAGCTTCTTATCCAGTCAGCTGTCAGTTAAGATAAACCAGATCCTCCTTCGGCGCCCCGGTCAGCTCGTAAGCTTTTGCGTAAAGCACCGGTCCCATATCTCCGTATTCTTTCCTGTACTCGTACTGTATCTTCGCCGTCAGCCAGATCCACTGGCGGTTCCTCAGCAGCGGCTCAAATTCCGCTTTGCAGAGATAGCCGATGAAACGGATATCGTCGGCACAGCAGGTCATGGCATTGCGTCCCGGCACAAAGATTCCTTTCCCGTATTTCTTGGATTTCATCACCTCGGTGCGGAAACGCACGCTTCGTCCGTCATACCGCTCCGGTTTCTCATACGCGTCTATATACCAGAACCCGTAATCGATATCCTCCACCTGAATGACCTCCGCCTCAAGATCATACGGCGGCTCTTCCTCCCCCGGATCCACCGGATTTCCGTCATCGTCCTCAAAGTAAACCATCGCCGCCGGATTCACGCCGTGCACCGCCCTCTTCCAGGAATGCAGCTCCATATCAGGCGTACAGCGGTTAAAGATCACCATCTCCGTGAACAGAAACAGGTTGCTCAGAATCCCTCGCATGTTGTTCAGATACACGCCGAACGTGCTGCCGTCCACAATCGTGATCACCTGCACGATCTCCAGCGCTCCCGGAAGCTCCCGCTCAAACATCCATTTTATATCCCACATACCGTTCATCTCAATGAACACTTTTTCCGGTTTGTAACGATTCTGGCAGTCCTGCAGGAAACTGACAGTGAATTCTTTCTCATCCTCAACTGTGACGATATGAACCTTCCGGCTGGCAAGCAGTTTTTCATCGTATTCCTCTTCGCCTTCCTCGCAGAGAATCAGCAGAGATTTCCCGCTGCCCATAAACTCATCATCCGACAGCGTGTCCCGGAGGAACGACGTCTTTCCGCTCTCCAGAAATCCCGTTATGAGATAAACCGGTATTTTTTTTATTCTCCTGTCACCCAGCATTTTCATTCACCCCTTACAGCCCGAACAGTTCTTTCAGCCTGTCCTCTTTCAGCTGGGAACCAATTACGCAGAACCGGCCCGTATAATCGGCAGCGCCTTCCCGCACCTCATACTCACCCGGTACATAATCGAAATGGATCCACACGCCCTCCGGCGTCGGCAGCATTCCCTTCGCGCGAAGGATCATGCCGTACGAATCCCCCTCGTCCAGTCTGGCAAGGATCTGCTCAATTTCCGCTCTCGTGTACTTCTTCGGCGTTTCCTGTCCCCAGGACGTGAACACCTCGTCCGCGTGATGATGGTGGTGATCATGTCCGCAGCCACAGGAATCCCCGTGATCGTGGTGATGATGCTCATGATCGTGTCCGCAGCCGCAGGAATCCTCATGATCATGATGATGTTCATGCCCCTCATGATCGTGGTCATGCTCGTGATCGTGATGATGCTCATGCCCCTCATGATCATGGTCATGCTCTTCGTGGTCGTGATGGTGTTCATGCCCCTCATGATCATGGTCATGTTCTTCGTGATCGTGATGATGCTCATGCCCCTCATGATCGTGGTCATGCTCGTGATCGTGGTGATGTTCATGCCCTTCATGATCATGGTCATGGTCCTCGTGATCGTGGTGATGTTCATGCCCCTCATGATCATGGTCATGCTCTTCGTGGTCGTGATGGTGTTCATGCCCCTCATGATCATGGTGATGACCGCCGCATACCGGGCATACGTCCTCTTCCGCCTCGGCCATCAGCTCATCCGCGAGAGATTTCGTCTTCTCAATCGCCTGCATGATCTGCGCGCCGGTCAGCTCGTCCCAGGGCGTCGTGATGATCGTCGCTTTCGGATTCTTCTCCTGGATCAGAGCGACCGCGGCCAGCAGTTTCTCTTCCTTTATCTTCTGAGTCCTGCTCAGGATGATCGTTCCGGCAAATTCCACCTGGTTATTATAAAATTCACCGAAATTCTTCATATACATCTTAACTTTGGAAGCGTCCGCCACCGTCACAAGCCCGTTCAGTACAAGTCCCGCTTCCGGGGCCGCGTCCTCCACCGCTTTTCTGACGTCGGAGAGTTTGCCGACTCCTGACGGCTCAATAATAACATGGTCCGGGGCAAAGCGCTCCGTCACTTCCTTCAGAGCCTTTCCGAAATCACCTACCAGCGAACAGCAGATACAGCCGGAATTCATCTCTGTAATATTAATTCCCGCATCCTTCAGAAAACC
>CANRGB010000092.1 GCA_947630005.1 uncultured Lachnospiraceae bacterium | reverse complement strand
ATGAGAATGGTCTGGGAAGGCTTGATCTGCGGTTCAGGGATAAACCAAACCGCAGGTGTTTGCTTTTTGAATTCAAGCGGTCCGCAAAAGAAGAATATCTTGAGAAAGACTGTGATGAAGCGATCTGGCAGATCAGGGATAAAGGATATGCAAAGATATTGCCGGAAGGTTACAAAGAACAGATTTGTTATGGGATTGCTTTCTATGGTAAAAAGGCCAGAGTGAAACTGATGACATAATCAAGTATAAATATAATAAAAAGCACCCCAGGAATCATAAAATCCGCCGGATTATACAGGGGGAAGAAGTATAGAAAAATATGGATAAACTGTCTCCGCAGTTCTTCCCTGCAAAATTTACTTCACACAAGATAAAAATTCTGATAAGATAGTGTGGAGTTCAACAGCTGTGGAAATGTACAAAGGAGGTCAGCCATGAAAAGACGTATTTTATCTGCTCTGCTTGCGGGTCTTCTGCTTCTGCAGGGGAATGTGCAGGCTGTGGCAGAGGAACTGACGCCGGGGGAAAAGGGATGGATCACGGAGAATGAGGGGACTTCTGTTCAGCCTGTAAATCTGGCTGCTTTTGCGGAGGAGCAGAGCAGCGGTTCTGAGGAAGAGGATTTTGTTCCGGCAGGTGCTTTGGATGAGGGAATTTTGGCGGCAGCAGGAGTTTCGGATGAGGGAATTTCGGCGGCAGCAGAAGCTTCAGTAGGAAACGCGGCGGAAGCGGACGCCGTTCTGGATGAGGAATATCTGCTGGCGGAGGAAAAGTTGCCGGGAGATGACGCAGAGACGGCGGGCACGTCAGATCAGGATGCCTTGACGGCCGGGCAGATTTCGGATGGGGCAGATTCCGAGAAAGAGGCCCCGGAGACGGGTCAGGCCGCGGGAGATTTTGCAGATGAAGAGGACCTTTTGGGAGAGGGGACGGCCGTGCTGACGATTGACGCGGTCGAGGAAGTCCCGGCCGGGGAAGCGGACCTTCCGGATCCGTACGCGTACATGCCGGCGGCCGCAGACGAGGCGGAACCGGTGCCGGTTGACGGGCAGTATTTTCCGGATGAGAAGTTCCTGGCCTATGTGCAGAGCCTGGACACGGACGGCGACGGGATCCTGAGCGAGGAAGAGATCCGTTCGGTCGTCCGCATTGACGTGAAGGGCAGGCGGATCGAAAGTCTTGCCGGCATCGAATATTTTACCTCTCTTCAGACGCTGAACTGCAGCATGAATCAGCTGACCGTCCTGGATGTCAGCCGGAATATGGCGCTGACGGAGCTGAACTGCAGTGTGAATCGGCTGGAAGCGCTTGATGTGAGCTGGAATTCGGCTCTGACGGAGCTGAACTGCGGTACTAACTGGCTGACCGGCCTCGATTTGAGCTGGAATTCGGAGCTCTCTGTGCTGGACTGCAGCAATAACGGAATCGGGAACCTTGATGTCAGCCAGAATCCGGCTCTGACTGTGCTGAAGTGCGGCAATAACGGGCTGACCGGTCTGGATGTCAGCTGGAATACGGAACTGGTCACGCTGAACTGTACGAACAATCAGCTTGGCGATCTTGATATATCGGGGAATCCGGAGCTGACGGAGCTGAACTGCGGCGACAATCAGCTGACCGGCCTTGACGTGAGCTGGAATCTGAAGCTGGAGACACTGGAATGTTACGGGAACAGTCTGGCCTCTCTGGATGTGAGCCGGAACACCGCGCTGGTCACGCTGTTCTGTTATGGGAACGCTCTGACCAGCCTTGATGTGAGTTCCTGCGCGAAGCTCGTGACGCTGTCCTGCGGGTCAAATGAACTGACAAAGCTGACGCTCGGAAAAGGAACGACGATTGCGGATCTGAACTGTGAGAACAATCAGCTGACCGGCCTTGACGTGAGCGGCTGTTCCGGACTGCGGCTGCTGGACTGTTCCCGCAACCGGCTGACCAGTCTTACGATCGGAAATCATGTCAGGCTGAACACGATCGAATGTCAGGAGAATCAGCTGACCAGCCTCGACGTGAACGGCGACAGGGCGCTGCAGAATCTGATCTGCAGCTCCAACCGTCTGACAGAGCTTGATCTGACTCACAAAAGCACAAGCCTGCACAATGACAATCTGTCCTGGCTGGACTGTTCGGACAACCGGATCAGGGCGCTGGATCTGAGCGGGAATCCCGTGGTGAAGCAGGTGATCTGCGAAAACAATCAGATCACCGCGCTGGATGTCTCGGGGCACGCGTCGCTGGAAGTCCTGGACTGCGTCGGCAACCGGATAGAAATGCTGAATACGGCCGGCTGTGCCGCCATGACCGGACTTGACTGCGAGGAGAACCAGCTGACCAGCCTTGACGTCAGCCAGAACAAGTCGCTGAAATATCTTTTCTGCGGTTCCAATCCCCTGCTGAGTCTGGATCTCTCAAGCAACGGGGCGCTGGACGAGCTGAAGTGCGAGGCGCTTGTCTATGAGATTCCGGGCTGCCAGGTCGTTTCAGGTGCGGATTTTGATCTGACGGGTCTGATACAGGCGGAGGATCTGTCCCGGGTGACGGTCATTACGCAGGGAGCCGCGCTGGAGGGAGAGATCATAAAATTCGGCGGCGCTTCTTCGGGACCGGTCAGTTATGAGTATGATACAAGGGCCGCTTCTTCCTCGGCGGGCGTCAGCAAAAAGATTACGGTTACTCTGGAGTTTTCCGAACACAGATACGCGCCGGACGTGGAAGAGCCTGCCTCCTGCACCGAGAACGGAATCCGGTATCGGGAGTGTACCGCGTGCGGATACCGGGAAATACTGGAGACTTACCCGGCGGCCGGCCATGTGTACGGGGAGATGATCGTGGAGAAAGAGGCTTCCTGCAGCGAAGCCGGGAGCCGGTACCGTGAATGTACCGTGTGCGGAAACCGGGAGACGGAGGAGATTCCGGCGATCGGCGCGCATCAGTACGGGAAATATACCGTCACGCGGGCGGCGACCGCGCTGAAGAGCGGTCTTAAGACGCGCACCTGCAGTGTGTGCGGAAAGAAGGAGAGCAAAACGATCGCGAAGCTCGCGGCGACGATCAGTCTGAGCGCCGGAAGCATTCTTCTCAAGACAAAACAGTCGACGGACAAGCTGACGGTGTCCGGGCTGGCAAAAGGCGACAGCGTGGCGTCCTGGAAATCCGGAAACACGAAGATCGTGACGGTAAAGAGCACCGGGAACCGGAAGAAATGCACGCTGACGGCGAAGAACAGAACCGGCAGCGCGTATGTCACGGTGACCCTGGCAAGCGGACTGAAAAAGAAAATCAAGGTCACGGTGCAGAAGGAGGCAGTCGCGACCAAAAAGATTTCCGGCCTGCAAAAGACGATGACGCTGACTGTGGGTGAAAAAGTGGTTCTCAAACCGGTGATCACGCCGATAACCTCGGAACAGCCGGTGACTTACCAGTCGTCCAATAAGAAGATCGTGGCGGTCGGCCCCCGGGGAGTGGTCAGAGCGGTCAAGGCAGGAAAAGCGAAAATAACAGTAAAATCAGGGAATAAGACGTTTATGATCGCAATGAACATAAAAAAAGCCGTGAAAAAATAGGAAGACTATCATTTATGATAAAATTATGAGAAATACATCTTGAGTCAGCTGAGAATATGTGGTAAATTAAAGTGAACAGTTAAGAGAATACTGTAAAGGCTGCTCATGGAGGTTAATTCATAATGGATGAAAAAAAATATGAGGCTTTAAAAATAGAGAATCAGCTTTGCTTTCCTCTCTATGCGTGTTCGCGGGACGTCATCAAACGGTACAAGCCGTTCCTTGACAAGATTGATCTGACCTACACACAATATATCACAATGCTGGTCATGTGGGACAGGAAAGAGGTGAATGTAAAAGAGCTGGGAAGGCGTCTGTATCTGGATTCGGGCACGCTGACACCTCTGCTCAAGAAACTGGAATCTAAGGGATTCCTGACCCGCAAGCGCTCTACGGAGGACGAGAGGAATCTGATCATCTCGATCACAGAGAAAGGGGAACGTCTGAAGGATGAGGCTGTCGTGATACCGGAAAAACTGGCGCAGAGCCTGCCTTTGGATCAGGAGGAAGCTCGTACACTTTACCGTATTCTCTACAAATTATTGGAAAGCTGATGCAGAGCAGAACAAAAAGACCTGCGTTTCCGCAGAATCAGGGAGCGCAGGTTTTTGTCCGTGCACAGGTCCAGGCATGGAAACCAGCTGCTGACGCAGCACCTGAGCCGCGCAGACGAGAAGGAGGGAAAACCGCCTCCTGCTCGATCACCCGGTTTTATCCGCGCGTATTTTTGGGAGCTTCCCCGAATTTTTTCCGGTAAGCGCGGTAAAAGGACGCGTAACTGGTAAAGCCGCTCTGCATGCAGGCTTCCGCGACCGTGCCGCCCTGCTGGATCAGCCGCCTGGCCGTGAACAGCCGTTTCTCAGTCAGATAATTTCCGATCGTATATCCTGTTTCCTGCCGGAACAGATGCATCAGGTAGGAACGGTTCAGAAAACAGTGGGACGCGATCGTATCGACGGAGAGGGACGGATCGCCGAGATGGCTGTTTATATAGGAAAGAACGTCGACGATACGGCGGTTGGAGCCTGCCGCGGACGGAAAGGAAAGCTGCCTGTTTTCCAGTGTGCGGTTCAGCAGAATCAGCAGTTCGATCAGCAGAGACTGCCGGTAGAGGGGAGCGGCGAAGCCTTCCTCCAGCCGGGACGCGATCAGCTCCTCCAGCACGGAACAGATGCGCGTCTCCTTCAGGCGCGCGATCCGGAGCGTATGACTGTTCTGTTTTTTGCAGTGAGAAAAGAGGCCGTACAGATCAAAGCCCTGCGCCTGATACCGCTCAAAAAACAAAGGAGAGATGTAAAGGATCATCCTCTCGTAGGGATTCCCGTCGTGGATGACCGGGCGGTGGATCTCTCCGGCCGGCACCAGTATGATATCATCCGGCAGAAGCTCATAGACCTCTCCCTCGATATAATAGCTGACCGCGCCGTTCAGCAGGAACAGCAGTTTGTGAAAATCATGAAAGTGGTTCGGAAATTCTCTTTTTTCCGTGGTTTTCAGATAAAAGATCCGGAAATCTTCATTCAGGTAGCCCGTCTTATATTTTTCCGAGTACATGCGGCTCTGGCCCCCTTCACCTGGTTTGACACGTCTGTCTTTTGTCTTCCCAAGTATACAGCACAATCTGAAAGAAAAACAGCAGAATTTTGGTTTTTTCTTTCGGATTTTTATGATATACTGTTCGCAAAGCAATCACAAAGTTTTCGCGGACGGTATGCGAACTGATTTTAAGGGGGTCTGAACAATGGAACTTACACTTTATAAGTATCACAGCTTTGGAAATGATTATCTGATCTACGACAGCACGAAAAATTCCTACGAGCTTACAACGGAGGATATCCGGAATATCTGCGACCGCCGTTTTGGAATGGGAGCGGACGGAATCCTGATCGGACCGGTGCAGATGTTCGGAAAGACCGGTGTGAAAATTTACAATCCGGACGGCAGCGAGGCGGCGATCAGCGGCAACGGCCTCTGTATTTTCGCGAAATATCTGAAAGACGCGGGCTATTCAATGAAGAAAGATTTTGTTGTGCAGACGCTCAGCCGCGAGGTGGCGATCCACTATCACAACGAAGAGGCGACCGAGATGACCGTCTCCATGGGCAAGCTGTACTGCGGACAGACAGGCGAGGGCCATGAGGAGATCGGCAAGCCGATTCCGATCGTGTACAACGGCAAGAAATATGAAGGCACCTGCGTCTGGATGGGGAATCTGCACTGCATCATCCCGATGGAAGAAGTCTCCATGGAGGCTGTCTGCAGGATCGGAAAGGAACTGGAGACCTGCGGCCGCTTCCCGGACGGGATCAACACGCAGCTGATCCAGATCAGGGATAAGAACCATATTAATACGGAAGTATATGAGCGCGGCGCGGGCTATACCTACGCGTCCGGCAGCAGCTGCTGTGCGGCGGCGGGCGCGGCGTACCGGATGGGCCTTACGGATCCGAAGGTCTTCGTGTCGATGCCGGGCGGAGAACTGCTCGTCGATATTGATGAGGATATGAACGCTCAGATGAAAGGAAAAGCGGATTATATCGGAAGGATGATCCTCTCGGATGAATTTCTCAGGAAATACAATATCATGGTCAGCGAGGACGAGAACTGACCGGCTCTGCGGCATCAGCCGTACTCCGCGGAATTACCGGACGCGGTTCGAAAAGTAAGCCGGTATCTGCTGTATGGAGGAGTACGGCCAGGCAGCAGACAAGAAGATGGCAGACAGGAGGAGGCAGCTATGCGGATCAGGAGGACGACGGCCGATGATCTGGATGCGGTGATGAAAATTTACGCGCGTGCGCGCGGGTTTATGGCGGAAACCGGAAATCCGACGCAGTGGAAGGATTCGTATCCTTCCGAGGCGCTGATCCGGAAGGATATTTCGGAGGGCGTAAGCTATGTATGTGTGGAGGAGGCCGACGGAGAGATCGAGGCGGTCTTCATGTACGATATGCGCGAGGATCCCACCTATGCGGTGATCGAGGGCGGCGCGTGGCCGAACGACAGACCGTACGGCGTTCTTCACCGGATCGCGAGCAGCGGCAGGAGGAAGGGCACCGCATCCTTCTGTATGCAGTGGTGTTTCGCGCAGTGCGGGAATCTGCGGTGCGACACGCACGACGACAATAAAGTTATGCAGCATGTGATGAAAAAGAACGGATTTGAATACTGCGGACGCATCTATCTGGAGGACGGATCGCCGCGGATCGCGTTTCAGAAGGTGAGATGAGCCGCATGCCGGCGGAACCGGCCGGGACGGAATAACCCGTACTGACGCAGGAATATTCCCGGCGGAACCGACCGGGACGGGCAGAGCGGAACCATCTGTCTAAGCTCTGTGCAGAGCTGACAACAAACGGCGGAACCGGCCGGGACGGACAGAGCGGAACTGCGGCGTGAGGCAGGACAAAAAGGCGGTTCGCCGTAACGGGAGGCGTACGGCCGTCCCGGAAGGCGCCGGAGCGTATGAAATACAGGAAACTATGGAGGCGGTAGACCATGGATCAGAGACAGATTTATCAGCTGCTGTGCCAGGTGCGAAGCGGCGCGGTATCGCCGGATGAGGCCGCGGGCCGGCTGACGGCGGAGACAGAACCGGAAATGCGGGTCGGGAATTACGCGGATATTGATCTTCACCGGGAACAGCGGCAGGGGATGCCGGAAGTCATATACGGGGAAGGAAAAAGCGTGGAGCAGATCGCCGGGATCGCCGCGGCCATGAAGGAGAAAAATATCCCCAATGTCATGATCACGAGACTGTCGCGGGAAAAGGCGGATCTGCTGCGGTCCTATGAAGGGCTGGGCCTGGAATATGAAGCGGTTCCGCACATCGGATTTGTCAACCGGAAGGAGACGGAGAAAAGAGGAAAGATCGCGGTCGTGGCCGCCGGTACGAGCGATCTGCCTGTCGCGGAGGAAGCCGCCGTCACGGCGGAGACTTACGGGAATTTTGTGGAGCGCGTCTATGATGTCGGGGTTGCGGGGCTGCACCGCCTTCTGCACCGCCTTCCGGCGCTGGAAGACGCGAACGTGGTGGTCGCGGTCGCCGGGATGGAGGGAGCTCTCGTCAGCGTCGTCGGCGGGCTTGTCCGCTGTCCGGTCATCGGCGTGCCGACCAGCGTCGGCTACGGGGCGAATTTCGGCGGTCTCGCGGCGCTGCTGTCCATGCTGAATTCCTGCGCGAGCGGGGTGAGCATCGTGAATATCGACAACGGTTTCGGGGCCGGCGTGCTGGCGTCAAAGATCAACCGGCAGTCGGTGCATGAGTAAACAGGCAGCGGATATTTTGAACCTGAGCCTGCAGCAGGGTTTTTGATTTTACGGGAGCGTCACGTAAGAGAATCAGATGTTCTGCAGGATTGTGCTGCGGCGGGAAAGGTGACATGCGATGAGAATATATGATATTTCGAAAGAACTGCTTTCGGCGGAGATTTATCCGGGGGATCCGGTGCCGTTCCGTGCGGATTTTGCGTCTTATGACGGCACGCCGCCTTCCGTCTGTCAGGTATCCGGACTTGTGATGGGGAGCCACAGCGGGACGCATCTGGATGCCCCGCTGCATTTTTGCCCCGGCGGGCGCGACACGGCGGACATGGATCTGGAGCGCTGCATCGGGAAATGCAAAGTGGTAAGCGCGGAGGGCGAAGTGACGCCGGAGCAGATGAAGGAATTTCTCTCGGACGGGACGAAGCGGCTGCTGATTAAGGGAGATGTGATATTCGGTTCTGAGACGGCGCGTGTCATGTGCGAAGCGGATCTGTGGTGCATCGGCGTGGAGACGATGACAGTCGGGACAAAAGAGAGCCAGATTCAGGTACATCAGATTCTGCTGCGCCATGAGGTCGTGATTCTTGAAAGCCTGGTACTTGCGGATGTGCCGGAAGGAGAGTACTTCCTGTCGGCGCTGCCGCTGCGCGTGGCAGGGTGCGACGGGTCGCCGGTGAGGGCGGTGCTGATGAGTCTGCCCACGGCATCATGACATGATACTGGGGTCAAAAGATGCCCTGCGGATTATTCCGTGCTTCGCGTCTTCGCTCCGCTTCGGGTCTGCACTTCGTTCCGGTCGGTTCTAAACGAATGCCACCGGCACTCAGAACCGGTGCTGAACGAGTGCCGCTGGCGCTCAGCCCCCACAATCCTGCCCAAGATTCAGACAAACAATAGAGAGGAAGTTTTGCATATGCCGCGTAAATTCAACATCACAGGCATTTGTGTCCCATCAAAGCATTATATGGTAGATATGAGCGCTGCCATAGAACAGATTGAAAACAGATTTATACGGCAGGGTGAGTATTTTACCATTAATCGTGCCAGGCAGTATGGGAAATCCACGCTGCTGGAACTCCTCTATCGAAAACTGGAAGATCAGTATATTGTTATAGACATGAGCTTTGAAGCAGCCGATGACTGCTTTGTTTCTATGTATACGATGGCTCAGGGGTTTGTCAATAAGGCGTCCAGGTCTTTGCGGGAGGCAAAAGGAATCTCAAAAGATATGATAACGTTATGGGAACAGCCGATTTCCCGTGAGTGGCCGCTGGATAGTCTTGGGAATAAGATTTCTGACTTCTGCCGCCTGACTGACAGAAAAGTAGTGCTTTTGATTGATGAAGTGGATAGGGCAGCTGATAATCAGATATTTCTCAGTTTTCTTGGACTTCTGCGTGAGCGGTATCTCCGCCGCGAGGCGGGCCGTGGGGACACATTCCTGAGCGTTGTGCTGGCAGGGGTGCACGATATCCGTAATCTGAAGATGAAACTGCATCCCGGACAGGAACAGAATTATAACAGTCCCTGGAACATCGCAGCTGAATTTAATGTTGACATGAGTCTCTCCAGAGACGGCATACATGGCATGCTGGCAGATTACGATGCAGATTATCATACCGGAGCGGATATGGATGCGGCAGCAGATATAATTTATGAGTACACCTGCGGTTATCCATTTCTGGTATCCTATATCTGCAAAAAGGTGGATGAGGAGATTGTCGGCAGCAGTAATTTCCCGACTTATCGTACCGCATGGACACGGGAGGGGATCCTGGAAGCAGTCAAATTACTGATTAAGGGCCCTAATACGCTTTATGATGATATGATTAAACATATCACAGACCACCAGGATTTGCAGGAGATGCTGAACAATATTCTGTTCGAAGGCCAGAAATATCCATATCAGGAGTATGATAAAGCCGTGAGTATCGGCCGAATGTTTGGTTTTATCACGGAAAAGGACGGTATGGTGGCTGTAGCTAATCGGATTTTTGAAAGCCAGATTTATAATTACTTTCTGTCAGAGGAACTGAAGAAAAATCATAAACAGAGAGAAGCGCTGCCGGACAGAAACCAGTTTATCCAGGAGGGCTCTCTCGATATGGATCTGGTGATGGAGAAATTCTATGAGTACTTATTGTTGTTGATTACAAAGGAAAGCAATATATTGTAGAATGTAAGATATGGCGTGGAGCAGAATACAATCGTCAGGGTGAAGAACAGCTGGCGGGCTATCTGGAAGCGTATCGTGTGCAGAAAGGTTATCTGCTGAGTTTCCGATTTGGGAAACAAAAGAAAACGGGGATCAGCCGGCAATGGGTAAACGGAAAGGAGATTTTGGAGATTGTAGTTTGATGGCAGCCCGTATCTTTAAGCATTGCATTTAAGAAAATATAATCAAGAACACACAAAAATATGATAAAGGAAATATAAACGTCCAATTATCAATATACGGCTGGACAAGTGTACAAAACTGCCGTATAATTATGACAAATTTAAACATTTGCTGGTTATGAACCAGCTTTTTACAAGTTCCGAAAGGATTAATAGAGAAACCGGTGCAAATCCGGTACGATCCCGTCACTGTGATAGGGAGTCTTCGGACATAATGTCACTGGGTCTTCAGGAGAAGATCTGGGAAGGCGTTCGGAGATGATGATCTTAAGTCAGGAGACCTGCTTGTAAAAATCTTAGGGAATGATTCTTACGGTCGATAAGAAACATCTTTTTTTCGTGCATCTTTATGCAATTCTTTATCTTCTGTAAAAATCCCCCATGACACAATTAATTAAAGATTCCGCTGAAGGCAAGACTGCATTTGCCAAATGACCATGCCCGAAAGGACTAGCTTCGCGTCTCCCGAAAGGACCAGCTGCATGTCGCAGGTATGGCCGCCTGGCTCATTGTCTGTGGGGTCGAACATTTAGCAAAGAGGGTAGGAACAAATGTCAAAACCAGAAGAGTACAGAAAACACGCTCCGGATGAGGCATGTGATTGCGGCGAGGAACACGGTCATAGCCACGGAGACGAATGTGGCTGCGGGGAAGATCATCATGATCATGGCCACAGTCATGAGGACGAGTGCGGCTGTGGAGAAGACCACGGTCATGAAGACGAATGCGGCTGTGGGGAGGATCACCACGATCATGATCATCATGACCACAGTCATGAGGAGGAATGCGGCTGTGGGGAGGATCACCACGATCATGATCATCATGACCACAGTCATGAGGAGGAATGCGGCTGTGGAGAAGATCATCACGATCATCATGGCCACAGCCACGGAGACGAGTGCGGCTGTGGAGAAGATCATCATGATCACGACCACAGTCACGGGGACGAGTGCGGCTGTGGAGAGGATCATCATGAGCACAGTCATGGGGATGAATGCGGCTGCGGTCACGACCACGGACACAGCCGCCATGCAGAGGGGCATCCGGATGACTGCGACTGTGAGATCTGTCATCCGCATGAGGACTACTGCGACGTCTGCGGAGAGAGTCTCGCGAACTGCACCTGCGAGATGCCGGACGCGGCAAACAAGAAGCGGGTATACATACTGGACAACCTCGGCTGCGCGAACTGCGCCGCCAAGATGGAGGCCAAGATCAAGGCTCTGCCGGAGGTTGACTACGCAACAATCACTTATTCGACAAAACAGCTGAGAATCTCGGCTCCGGATCCGGACGCGCTGCTTCCGACGATCCAGGATATCTGCAAATCGATTGAGTCGGGCGTTATTGTACGACCGAGAACCCGGAAGGTTCCGAACGCGGCCCCGACCATTTCCAGCGAGGAGAAGCACGGAAAAGAAGGAAAGAAAAAATTTTCAATTCCGAAGGAGAAGCTGGAGCTGCTCAGCATTCTCCTTGGCGCCGCGCTGTTTGTGGCGGCGGAGGTGATTCATGAGAGCAGCGGAGGCGAGAGCTTCCCGCCGCTGATGATTGCCATATGTATTGTGGCTTATCTGGTTCTGGCCGGAAAGATCATCATGGCGGCGTTCACGCAGGGCCGGATTTTCGATGAAAATTTCCTGATGACAATCGCGACGGTCGGCGCGCTTGCTACGCAGAATTATCTTGAGGCGATCGGCGTGATCCTGTTCTACCGCATCGGCCAGTATTTTGAGCACCGGGCCGTGGAGAACAGCCGCAAGGCGATCATGGGCGCGATCGATATGCGTCCCGACGTGGTGAACCTGGTAATTGGGGATGAGATCAAGGTGATCGACGCGGAATCGGCCGTGGTCGGCGATATCCTGCTTGTCCGTCCGGGAGACAGAATCCCGCTGGACGGCGTCATTGTGGAAGGCGAGAGCCGGATTGATACCTCCCCTGTGACGGGCGAACCGGTGCCGGTGGCAGCAGGCTACGGCGATGAGGTGACTTCGGGCTGTGTGAACACTTCGGGTCTGATCAAGATCCGTGTGGAGAAGCTGCTGGAGGAGTCCATGGTCACGAAGATTCTGGATTCCGTGGAGAACGCGGCCGCGACGAAGCCGCAGATGGAACGTTTTATCACAAGATTTGCAAGGATTTACACGCCGATCGTTGTCGCCGTGGCGGCGCTGACCGCGATTATCCCTTCGGTTCTCACAGGGAACTGGGACTATTGGATCTACACGGCGCTGACCTTCCTGGTCATCAGCTGCCCGTGCGCGCTGGTACTGAGCGTGCCGCTGGCTTTCTTCTCCGGCATCGGAGCCGGGTCGAAGCTGGGTATCCTGTTTAAGGGCGGCAACTC
>CANRGB010000091.1 GCA_947630005.1 uncultured Lachnospiraceae bacterium | reverse complement strand
GAGGAGGACAGCCTGATCAAAAACGGAAGCTTTAACGCGGGATTTGCGGGCTACGAACCTTATGTGGACGGAAGCGCTGCGGCGAGCTATGTGGTGGACAGTCTGAAGGAAGAGAATGCGGCGGATTTTGGCATTGAGGATACCGGTGACCAGGACTGGAAGATCCAGCTGAAACAGAACAATGTGGAAATGGAGAAGGATCAGTGGTACAGGCTGAGCCTGGACGCAAAATCCACAGTAGACAGAAAGCTGATGTATGCGATCCAGAGAGACGGAAGCAAACACAACGACGACTGGACTCCTTACTGTCAGGAAACGGTGGACTTGACGGGAGACTGGCAGACGTTTTCAAAAGAGTTCCAGATGACAGAGCCGGATGATATGGAATCTGTGCTGAGCATTTCCATGGGAGCGGTCGAAGGCGTTCAGATCACCGACAAACATGATATTTATATCGACAATATTGTGCTGGAGAAGATTGACGCGCCGGAAACTTCCGAATAATCAAATTATAACGAACCGAATACGGCCGGCACGATGACGGCTGCGGAAGCGGTCTTCTTCCCAATAGCCGGTTATGACGAGCTGAATACGGCCGACATGATGACGACTGCGGAGGCGGTCTTCTTCCAAATAACTGAATTATAACGAGCCGAACCCGCGAGGCGTTCAGTCCCGTCCGGTTCGAGCGAAACACATGGGTTGGAGAAAAGAGGTGGAATGATGCGGGATTTGCTGAGCCCGGACAGCGGGCCGATGAGATTTCTGACCAGAGTGTGCGACTTGATGCTTTTAAATTTGATGCTGGTATTCTCCTGTCTTACCGTTATTTTATCCGGAGTGTCTGTCACAGCGCTCTATTCGGTGACTCTAAAGATGGTCCGCGCGGAAGAGGGCGGAATTGTAAAGGGATTTTGGAGTGCGGTGAAGGAGAACTTTACCGCGGCGACTCCTGCGACCATACTGCTTTTTGTGGATGTGATGCTGATTGCGGTTCTGCGCTGCGCGCTTTATGCGGAAACTCTGGTGTTTTCGCCGGTCCTCTTTCTTATGCTGGCTGTGATTGCACTTATTCTGACGGCGCTGCTGTCTTATTTGTTTCCGCTGATCGCGCGTTTTCAGAACACATTTCCGCGTCATCTGGAAAATGCCGCGCGTCTGGCTCTGGTTAATCTGCCGGTCACATTCCTTTTGACGCTGGTGAATCTTCTGCCGCTCTTGTCGGTCATGCTGATTCCGGCTCTGTATGGCGGTCTGGCGGCTTTCTGGCTGTTTATCGGTCTGGCGGCGGGAGCATGGGTGAATTCCTTTTATCTTCGGGGAATATTTGACAGGTAGAAAGTGGGAGGTAAATGTATGGAAAAAATAAGTTTTCTGGATGACCAGGGGACATTTATTTTGAAAAATCCGGAGGAGGTGAGCTGCCTCTATTTTCCGCTGGCAGGCGAGGGCGGGCTGAAGAGCGCCATTACGCCCGGACTGGGAGGCGACTGCAAGCTGGATCAGGAGTCTTTTCTGCTGGAACCGGTCAGCGCAGAGAATCTGCACACGAGCCGCAGCACCCGGAATTTCTGGTGTGTGACGGGAAGCGGCTGCTGGTCGGCAACGGGGACATCCGCCGAACAGGAGGCGGCGCGCTTTACGGCTGAACAGGATGAAAGTGTACTGAAAGCAGGTTTGATGTGGCAGACGGTGAGCCGGATTTCAAAAAAACATGGATTCCGGGCGGATATCACCTCGTTTGTTCCGGTACGTGAGAACGTGGAGATCATGCAGGTGCGGATCACCAACACGGGGAAGGAACCGAAAACGGTGACAGGCGTGGCGGCCATCCCCATTTACGGGCGGAGCGCGGATAACATCCGCGATCATCGGAACGTGACGTCCATGCTGCACCGCATCTATACGACGGAGTACGGCGTGCTGGTGAAGCCGACGATGTCTTTTGACGAGAAGGGGCACAGGGAGAATCACAGAATTTATTATGTGTTGGGAGCATGGGAGTTACAGTCAGGTACTTACAAAGAACAGGGAAACAGGCCAGAAGCATTTTATCCGACTGTGGAGAGTTTTATCGGAGAGGGCGGCACATTTCTGCATCCCCGCTCTGTTTATGAAATGACATCGTGTGCTGCGGAGAAAGAACCAGGGAGCGCCTTGGCGGAAGAAGCGGCAAAAAGAATTCCGGCCGGAGCGGAAATCGACGGCCGGGAGGCCATGGGCGGTCTGCTGTTCCCACAGGTACAGCTTGCGGCGGGGCAGGCCGTGGAGTACATAGTCCTTCTTGGAATTTCGGAGGACGCGGATGAAGCAAAGCGCGTATATTCCGCTTACAATACGGCGGAAAAAGTGGAAAAAGCGCTGGAGGAGACGAAAGAATACTGGCAGAAAAAAGTGAATGTCCACTATCACACGGGGGACGCGGATTTCGACCGCCTGATGCGGTGGGTCAGCTTTCAGCCCTATCTGCGCAGGATCTATGGCTGTTCTTTTCTTCCGCACCACGACTACGGGCGCGGCGGACGAGGCTGGCGTGATCTCTGGCAGGACTGTCTCTCTCTGCTTTTGATGGAGCCGGGCAATGTGAGGAGAATGATCCTGGATAATTTCGCGGGTACCCGCATCGACGGGACGAACGCGACGATCATCGGCAGCGGGCAGGGCGAGTTCATCGCGGACCGCAACGGGATCAGCCGCGTCTGGATGGATCACGGCGTATGGCCGTTTCTGACGACACGGTTTTACATCGATCAGACCGGGGATGCCGGTATCCTGCTTGAGAAAGCCTCTTATTTTAAGGACGCGCAGGCCGCGAGAGGCACGCGCACCGATGAGAAGTGGGATGAAAACTACGGGATGAAACTCAGGACGGCTGACGGCCGGATTTATGAGGGGACGATTCTGGAACATCTGCTGCTGCAGAATCTCTGCGCGTTTTACGAGGTCGGAGCGCACAACATCATCCGGCTGCGCGGGGCGGACTGGAACGACGCGCTTGACATGGCGGCAGAAAACGGGGAGAGTGTGGCGTTCACCTGCGCCTACGCGGGAAATTTGAGACAGCTTGCGGAATGTCTGAGACTTCTGAAAAAATCCGGGATCGGCGGTTCGGAGTTCTCCGCGGAGACAGAAACATGCGTTCAGGAAGAAACGGAAAACGGTGCGCAGGGGAAGCTTTCCGGGAAGGAGGAGCTGAGCTTCCAGAAAGAACAGCCAGGAGAAACGGGAAACTGTGCTCAAAAGAAACTTTCTGTGGATGTTTCCGGGAAGACAGAACTGTGTCAGTCAGAGATTCCGGAAGAAACAAGAGTCTGCGGTCAGGTGGAACTTCTTGAGGAAATCGGAATCCTGCTGGCAGAAGGGAAGAATCTATACGAAAATCCGCAGAGAAAGCGGGAACTGCTGGAGCGGTATCTGGAAACAGGTATTCACACCGTCAGCGGCCGAAAGAGGAAGGTGGATATTGGAGAGCTGGCCGACAATCTGGACGCAAAGGCGGACTGGATGATGCGTTTTCTTCGTTCGCAGGAGTGGATCGACGGAAAACCGGAACAGGCCGGAACAGAGACAGCGCAGAAAGATCAGACAAAGAAATCAGGGAAGCAGACCGATGGAAAACCGGAGCGGGCCGGATCCTTGAAAGATGCGGGGACGGAAAACTGTGACCGGGATGAGACCTGCTCATCCGTGGATGAAGGCTGGTTCAACAGCTACTATGACAATCACGGGCGCGCCGTGGAAGGGATCACAGATAACGGAGTCCGCATGATGCTGACCGGACAGGTGTTCGCGGTCATGAGCGGGACAGCGTCAGAGGAGCAGGTCAGAAAAATCTGCAGAAGCGCCGACCACTATCTGTATGACGCTCCCGCGGGCGGCTATCGTCTGAATACGGATTTTAAGGAACTGAAATTTGATATGGGACGGATGTTCGGTTTCGCCTACGGAGAGAAGGAGAACGGCGCGGTGTTTTCCCACATGACGGTGATGTACGCGAACGCTCTTTATCAGAGAGGATTTGTGCGGGAAGGATACCGGGCGCTGCAGACGCTTGCCGATGCGGCGCTTGATTTTGAGACCAGCAGGATTTATCCGGGAATTCCGGAATACTTCAACAATGATGGGCGCGGCATGTACCATTACCTGACGGGAGCGGGAAGCTGGTACATGATGACGATGATCACACAGGTATTCGGTGTGCGGGGCGAAGCGGGAGACCTGATTCTGGAGCCGAAACTGGTAAAGGAGCAATTCGATGAAAGCGGAACCGCAAAAATCAGCCTGACCTTTGCCGGAAAGGAGTTTGAAGTGATCTGCCATAATCCGGGGATGCTGGATTACGGAGAGTATAGGATCGCAGAAGTGGACTGTGAGGATATGCCGGTGCAGATTGAAGCAGGCAGCAGGGCGGTTCTGCGCAATGAACAGGTTCAGGAACTTTTGCAGGAACGGCACAGAGTTTTTGTAGAACTGGCTGAAAGCAAATGAAGAACAAATTACGAGGGAATGATAATGAAATTTGGATATTTTGACAATGAAAAACGGGAATATGTGATAACCAGACCGGACACGCCCGCCCCCTGGGCGAACTATCTGGGTTCTCCGGAGTATGGAGCGCTGATTTCCAACAACGCGGGCGGCTACAGCTTCGTGAAATCAGGCGCGAACGGGAGGATCCTGCGCTACGTGTTTAATCAGTTTGACCAGCCGGGGCGCTATATCTATATCCGGGACAATGCGGACGGCGATTTCTGGTCGGCGTCCTGGCAGCCGGTGGGAAAGGATCTGGATCAGTATGAGAGCCGGTGCCGCCACGGGCTGGGCTATACCAGGATGGAAGCCGATTACCGGGGCATTCATTCGGAGGCGCTGTACTACGTGCCGCAGGATGCGGAGTATGAAATATGGAAGCTGACGCTGACGAACCGGTCGGAGGAAGAACGGAACCTGACAGTCACCGGGTACGCGGAGTTTACGAACAACAGCAGCTATGAGCAGGATCAGGTGAATCTGCAGTACTCGCAGTTTATCACGTCCACGCAATTCCGGAAGAACCGCGTCCGCCAGCTGATCCACGGCAATCTGGATGAGCTGGAAGACGGCGAGGAAGTGGACGAGAAGCGGGTGACGGAGCGCTTTTTCGGCCTTGCGGGCGCGCCGGTTTCCTCATGGTGCGGGGACAAAGAGCGTTTTCTTGGGCGCTATCACGGGTACGGCGATCCGGAAGGCGTCCGAATCGGCGCGCTGGACGGCGGGATGAACTACAACGAAAACGGATGCGGCGCGCTCGCGGCGGTTCTTGCGCTGCGGCCGGGGGAGAGCCGGGAACTGGCCTTTGTTCTGGGAATGAAAGACGACAGGGCGGCGCAGCAGATCATGGAGAAATACGAGAAGCCGGGACCTGTCTGCGCGGCAGAGACAAAAGCGCTCGCCGCCTGGTGGGACGCGAAGCTCTCCCGTTTTCAGGTGAAGACGCCAAGCCCGGAATTTGACACGATGATCAATATCTGGAATGCGTATAACTGCTTCATGACGTTCATCTGGTCGCGGGCGGCTTCCTTTACTTACTGCGGTCTGCGCAACGGCTACGGATACCGGGATACGGTGCAGGATATTCAGGGCGTGATCCACCTGGCGCCGGAGATGGCGCGCGAGAAGCTGCGCTTTATGCTGTCCGCGCAGGTGGACAACGGAGGCGGGCTGCCGCTTGTGAAGTTCACGCATCATGCCGGACATGAGGATACGCCGGACGATGAATCCTATGTGAGGGAGACCGGCCATCCCGCTTACCGCGCGGACGACGCGCTCTGGCTGTTCCCGACCGTGTACAAGTATGTCGCGGAGACGGGCGATCTGGCGTTTCTCGACGAGGTGATCCCGTTCGCGAATAAGGACGAAGGCAGCGTCTATGAACATCTGAAGCGGGCGGTCCGTTTTTCGATGGAACATCTGGGCCCCCACGGGATGCCGGCCGGCCTGCACGCGGACTGGAACGACTGTCTGCGGCTCGGGGCAAACGGGGAATCCGTCTTTGTGGCTCTGCAGTTTTATCAGGCGATGTCCATTCTGCGCGGATTCGCCGTTTACGAAAAAGATGATGCGTACGTTTCCTGGCTGGACAGGCAGCAGGAACGGCTCGGCGGACTGCTGAACCGCGAGTGCTGGGATGAGGACCGTTTTATCCGCGGTTTTACGGAGAAAGGGGAGCGGATCGGCGGACGGCAGGATCCGGAGGCAAATCTGTGGCTGAATCCGCAGAGCTGGTCCGTCATCAGCGGCCTGGCGTCCGAAGAGCAGGCCAGGGCCGCCATGGATCAGGTCTGCGAGCGGCTGAACACGCCGTACGGCGCGATCCTGATGGATCCCCCGTACCACGCGCACGCGTTTGACGGGGCGCTGGCGGTCATCTACAACGCGGGCGTCAAGGAAAACGCGGGAATCTTTTCTCAGTCGCAGGGCTGGCTGATCCTCGCGGAAGCGCTGCGCGGACAGGGGGACCGGGCGTTTGGATATTTTATGGAGAACGCGCCGTCCGCCCAGAATGAAAAGGCCGAGATCCGAAAGCTGGAGCCGTACTGCTTCGGCCAGTTTACAGAAGGAAAAGCCAGTCCGCATTTTGGGCGCTCTCATGTGCACTGGCTGACCGGGACCGCCTCGACGGTTATGGTGGGCTGCGTCGAGGGAATCCTGGGCATGCGTCCGGATTTCGGAGGTCTTCATATCGCGCCTGCCATCCCGAAGGAGTGGGAACGGTTTGAGATTGAAAAAGAGTTTCGCGGCAGGCATCTGCACATCCGTGTGGAAAATCCCGGCCATGTCCAGAGCGGCTGCGTTCGTCTCCTTGTCAACGGGAAAGAGCTGGAGGGGGATTACGTTCCGGAACAGCAAATGACAGAGCGAACGGAAATTGAACTGAGAATGTCTTAGTACTGTTATTTCCCGACAGCCCCCTTTGATTGTCTGCGGGAGTGAAATCTGATACTGAGTGAAACCGATGGTTCCTGGCTGAAAACAGTCAGCGCCGTCGGTTTTTGTCTGTTTTTCATAAAAATGAATATATAAAATTAGATATAATATACAAAATTTCTTTTGGAAGTAAAAAAAGTCTTGTCAAATACGGAAAGAAATATTATTATAAAAGTACAAATTGGAAACGTTACCGATAACGATACCGAAAACGTTTCCGAAAGGAGAATGTGATGAGAGCCAGCGGTATTTTGCTTCCAGTCAGCAGTCTTCCCTCAAAGTACGGGATCGGCTGTTTTTCAAAGAGCGCGTATGAGTTTGTCGACCAGCTGAAAGAAGCCGGACAGAGATACTGGCAGATCCTTCCGCTTGGTCCCACCAGCTACGGGGATTCCCCGTACCAGTCGTTTTCCACGTTCGCGGGGAATCCGTATTTTATCAGTCTGGAAGACCTCGTGGAAGAGGGAGTGCTGACTGAAAAGGAATGTGATGAGGCGGATTTCGGCAGCGATCCCCGGAGTGTGGACTATGGAAAGATGTACAGAGCCAGATTTCCGCTCCTGCGAAAAGCATATGAGCGCAGCGACATCAGCCGGGATCCGGGTTTTCAGAGATTTATGGAGGAGAACGCGTACTGGGTGCGTGATTATGCCATCTTTATGGCGGTGAAGGACCGGTTCGGCGGAAAGAGCTGGGACAACTGGCCGGAGGATATCCGCAAGCGGTGGTCTTACTCCATGGATTATTATCAGAGGGAATTATACTTTGACATTGAGTTTTATGAATATCTGCAGTATGTGTTTCTGAAACAGTGGCGCCGTCTCAAAGCGTACGCCAACGAAAACGGAATACAGATCGTCGGGGATATTCCGATCTATGTCGCGTTTGACAGCGCGGATACCTGGGCGAATCCGCAGCTCTTTCAGCTCGACGCGGAGAACATGCCGGTGGCGGTGGCCGGATGTCCGCCTGACGGATTTGCGGCGGACGGTCAGCTCTGGGGGAATCCCCTCTATGACTGGGATTATCACAGGGATACGGGATACGCATGGTGGATGAGCCGGCTTGCTTACTGCTTTACTTTGTACGATGTTGTGCGGATCGATCATTTCCGCGGATTTGACGAATATTTCTCAATCCCTTACGGAGACACCACAGCTCACAATGGTCACTGGAAGAAAGGGCCGGGAATTGAGATTTTCTGGAAGATGAGGGAATGTCTCGGGGAGCGCGAGGTGATCGCGGAGGATCTCGGCTATGTGACAGATTCTGTCCGGCAGCTTGTGCGTGACACAGGCTTTCCGGGTATGAAAGTGCTGGAGTTTGCGTTCGACTCCAGGGATACGGGCAGTGCCAACGACTACCTGCCGCACAATTATCCGGTGAACAGCGTGGTCTATACCGGAACGCATGACAACGAAACGCTGAACGGCTGGTTTGCGGATATCAGGCCTGAAGAACGGCGGCTGGTCCGCAGCTATCTGAACAATTTCCGGGACAACAGCGACGAGATCTGCTGGGACATGATCTGTACGGCCATGGGCAGCGTATCAAAGCTCTGTGTGATCCCGATGCAGGATTATTTCGGATATGACAACACGTGCCGGATGAATCAGCCCTCCACGCTCGGAAAGAACTGGAAGTGGAGGATGACCGAAGGGGAGCTGACCAGGGATATGATCCTGAAGATCCGGGACATCACAGCGAGGTACGGACGCCTGTATTGATACCGGAAGACCAATGGCTGATCTGATATACGTTCCGCGGGGTGCTGTGTGCCTGGTATACGTTTAGTACCGGCCGAAACGAAGCAGAGACCTGAAATGGAATAGAGGGCGCAGGGATTCGCAGCCTGCGCGAAAGTCTTGGATTTGGAAAGGGTAAGATCATGATTCGGCTGCAGGATATTGCGGACATGGCCGGCGTCAGCCGGACGACCGTATCCAATGTACTTCATGGAAATACAAAAAGGGTTTCCCAGGAGACGGTCGATAAAATAAAAAAGATTCTTGAGGAGAGCGGATACCAGCCCAATATCGGTTCCATGATGCTCACCGGAAAAGGGTCGAGAATCATCGGTTTTGTGATCGGCTACAGCTATACGCACGGTCATCCGTCGATGATGGATCCGTTTATCAGCGCGCTGCTTGCGTCGATTCAGGATCAGGCGGAGAAGGCGGGCTATTATATCATGATCATCGGCGGCAGCGAAGAGAAACACATTCTGGAGATTGCGTCCAGGTGGAACGTTGACGGACTGATTTTTATCGGTTACTCGGAAGTCCGCTACCGTCAGCTGCGCCGCAGACTCAATAAGAAAGCCGTACTGGTGGATACCTACACGCTGAAGAAGGAGTATGATTACCAGAATGTGGGGATCGACGACTGGGACGGCGGATACCAGATGGGAGAGTACCTGCTGGAAATGGGATATCCTGAGGCACTGTTTATCGGGGAAGAGACCCGGATTCGGGTGAATGAATTCGTTCCCAAGCTCAGGTCAGATAAAATATTCTCGGGACTGTGCAATGAAAAGCGCTGGCAGGGGTTTAAGGCTGCAATGGAAAAGAAAGGCGGTTTTTGCAGTATCCGGCGTTTTATCACGGTTTCGGAAGACGCCCAGACAAGAAAGAGACAGTATGAGAGGATGCTTCCGCAGATTCTGGATGCCGGAGCGCTGGGCTTTGGCGCTGATTACAACGCGATCGAGATGATAAATTTTCTCCACGACCGGGGGATCCGGGTGCCGGATCAGGTTTCCATTGTTGGCTTTGACGACTGCGTCTATGCGGAGTATGTGCGTCCGAGGCTGACGACAATTCATCAGGACGTGGCGGAAAAAGGGGCTGTGGCGTTTGATCGTCTGAAGAGAATGATCGAGGGAGAGACGCTTTCTGAAACGTATGTCTTTGCGCCCGTAAAACTGATTGTGCGGGATTCGGTTAAAAGAAAATAGGAAAATACTTGTATAAAATAGACAAAAATCAGGGATAAAATTTGTTAAACTTTAAGGTTTCACAAGAAACCTGTTGCATAACCAAGTCAGGTTTGATATAGTTAATATATGCAAATTGACGAAAGCAAATTGCGCAGCGGCCGTGAAAGGGGCCTGAACCGGACACGGATAAATTCAGATTAGGAAAAACGGGGGAAGATCATCATGCAGAAAGTATGGTGGAAAGAGAGTGTTGTTTATCAGATCTATCCCAGATCGTTTTGCGACAGCAACGGGGACGGCATCGGAGATCTGAAGGGAATCACCGGAAAACTGGACTATGTTCAGAAGCTTGGCATCAATGTGATCTGGCTGAGTCCGGTCTATAAGTCGCCGAATGATGACAACGGCTATGACATTGCGGACTATCAGGCGATCATGGATGAGTTCGGGACGATGGAGGATTTTGACGAACTTCTGATGGAAGCGCACCAGAGAGGGATCCGCATTGTGATGGATCTCGTCGTGAACCACACGTCCGATGAACATGCATGGTTTGTGGAGAGCCGCTCTTCAAGGGACAACGACAAAAGAGATTACTACATATGGCGGGAGGCCAGGGACGGAAAAGAGCCGAACAATTGGGGAAGCTGTTTTTCCGGTTCAGCCTGGCAGTGGGATGAGAAGACGCAGATGTATTATCTGCACTGCTTTTCCAAAAAGCAGCCGGATCTGAACTGGGACAATCCGGTGGTGCGGGACAAAGTTTTCGAGATGATGACCTGGTGGTGTGAAAAGGGGATTGACGGTTTCCGGATGGATGTCATCTCCATGATCTCCAAGCCGGAGGGACTTCCGGACGCGCCGATGGCGGAAGGCGCGCTGTACGGCGGCTGCGATCTTACCTGCAACGGGCCTCATGTACATGAGTATCTGCAGGAGATGAACCGCAGAGTCCTCTCGAAATACGATATCATGACGGTGGGAGAGACTGCCGGTGTGACGATCGAGGAAGCGCGGAAATATGCCAATTCCGAAGGCACGGAGCTGAACATGGTATTCCAGTTCGAGCATGTGGGGCTTGACGGTGGGGAAGCCGATAAATGGGCCAGAAAGAAAATGTCCCTGCCGGCGCTCAAGGAGAACCTCACCAAATGGCAGAAGGAGCTTGCCGGGGTCGCCTGGAATTCCATTTTCTTCTGTAATCACGATCAGCCAAGAGTTGTGTCGAGGCTCGGCGACAATTCACCGGAATCGGCCAAGTGCATCGCGACGATGCTCCATATGATGCAGGGAACGCCGTATGTGTATCAGGGCGAGGAGCTCGGCATGACGAACTGCCCGTTCGGTTCGATTGAGAATTACCGGGACATCGAGAGTATCAACGCCTACCATGAGCTGACGGAGGCAGGCCTTCGGGAGCCGGAAGAGCTGCTTTCCTGCATCGCCTACAAGAGCCGTGACAATGCCCGGACGCCGATGCAGTGGGATAGTTCCGCAAACGCAGGTTTTACGACGGGGACGCCGTGGATTATGGTAAACCCGAACTATAAAGAGATCAACGCGGAGAAGGAACTCGCGGATGAAAATTCCGTCTTCTATTATTATCAGAAGCTGATCCGCCTGCGCCGTCAGAGTGAATGGTCGGATGTGATCGTCTATGGAGATTATGAGCTCCTGCTTCCTCAGGATGAGGCGGTGTTCGCCTATACGCGCAGCCTTGAGGGAAGGAAACTGCTGGTGTTGTGCAACCTCTCGGGCGCGGATGCGGAATTTGAGCTTCCGGCGGAAGTGACAGGGCCGATGAAGGCAGTCCTGATCACGAATGAGGGGGAGGCTCCGGCGCTGAAGGAGCAGATGGAGTTGAAAAAATGGCAGTGTGTGGTGTATGAAGTGTAGAACGATTCCGCATGGAGATTGGGTGATTAAAACAAAAGCCCGCGGATCGCTTATGCATGAAGATTGGGCTTTAAATGGTATGTTATTATTTTTTAACATAAATTTTATGGGCGAGACCCAAATAAACAGGAAGGAAGGAAAGAATTATGAAAAACAGAACAGCAAGAATGCTGGTTGCAGCTGCGGCGATCGCAGTCGTAACAGCAGGGTTCGGCACCGTTGCATCCGCGGAGGGAAGCATCCGTCTTGTAAACGGCAAGATCGAGATCGACTCCCAGCTGAAGAAACTGGCCGAGATGTACAAGGATGAGACCGGCGTGGAAGTAACGATCGAGTCCATGGGCGGCGGCATCGACATCCAGGGTACCCTGAAGGGCTACTATCAGAGCGACAACATGCCGGATATCTTCGTAAACGGCGGCGCTACGGACTTTGCAAACTGGGAAGGCCTTGTAGTGGACATGAGCGATCAGGAGTGGGCTTCCGATACAGACGCGGCTTACATCAATGACGAAGGAACGATTGGCTTCCCGTACACGACAGAGGCAGTCGGCCTTGCGTACAACGCGGACATCCTTGAGAAGGCAGGCGTTGACCCGGCAACTCTTACAGGCCCGGAAGAGATCAAGGCTGCGTTCGAGACGATTGACGGCATGAAGGAAGACCTCGGCATCGACGCGGTAGTCGGCTACTGCGCAGAGGTTGTGAACCTTTACTGGTCCACAGGAAACCATCTGTTCGCGAACTATCTGGACGGCGGACTTGACCGCGACGACACGACCTACATCGACCTGCTCAACGACGGCGGCCAGCTTGATATGGACCGTTTCGGAAAATTCGCTGAGTT
>CANRGB010000090.1 GCA_947630005.1 uncultured Lachnospiraceae bacterium | reverse complement strand
AACACCGGATCGAGCACAAGATTGATGACCGCTCCGACCACGGTCGTCCCCATCGCGATCCCCGGAAATCCCTGCGAGGTGATGAAGCCGTTCATCCCGGTTCCCATCATGCAGAACACGGTACCCGCCAGATAGATCGTAAGGTACGTATCCGCATAGGGCCAGGTCGTGTCGCTCGCTCCGAACGCGTAGAGAATCGGCTTTTTGAAAACATAACTGACTGCCATGATCACAAACGAAGTGAAAAACAGCATGACCGCAGAATTTCCCATAATCTTCTCCGCGCGCTCAATCCGCCCGGCTCCCCGCGCGATCGAGCACAGCGGCGGGCCTCCGGAACCGTAGAGATTGGTAAACGCGGTGATCAGCGCGACCACCGGAAACGCGAGGCCGATGCCTGTCAGAGCCATTCCGTTCTCCCCGGGCAGATGGCCGATATAGATGCGGTCCACAATGTTGTAAAGCAGCTGAATCAGCTGAGCCACGATCAGCGGCACAGCCTGCATCAGAATATGTTTTCCTATACTTCCCCGTGAAAAATCACGTTCCATGTATTGATCATCCCCAAGTTAAAATATGATGAATCCATCTCTGTCTCTTCGCAATGCTTCTTCTGTCTGAATCCTTTGTATCTATCTCCGCTCAAATGCCAGCGCGATCAGCCGGTCGACAAGCTCCTCCTTCAAAACCCCTTTTTCCTCCCAGAGCATCGGGTACATGCTGATCGAGGTAAAGCCGGGCATGGTGTTGATCTCATTGAATACGACCTCGTTCGTCCCGTTTTCAAGGAAGAAATCGACTCTGGCAAGGCCGAACCCGTCCACCGCGCGGAAGATCTCAACCGCTTTTTCCCGGACTTCCTCCATCTTTCCGTCCGGAAATACCGGATGAAGATCGGTCTGTGACTCCGGATTGTTGTATTTCGCGTCGTAGCTGTAGAATTCCTCCGCCGCAAGCACCTCGCCGACATCGGAGGCCTCCGGCTCTTCCGCGCCCAGCACGGCGCACTCGATCTCTCTTCCCATGATCGTCTGCTCGACCAGTATTTTGCTGTCTATCTTAACCGCCTCAAGCAGCGCCGCCTCAAGCTCCTTCGCGCTGCCCGCCTTGCTCACGCCGCAGGAGGATCCCGCCTTCGACGGCTTTACGAACACCGGATAGGAAAGCTTTTCCTCGACTCTCTTTACACAGTCTTCCATTGACGCCAGATCATGCTGGCGGATCAGCACATACTCCGCCTGCCGGATGCCGAGCTGACTCACGATGATCTTCGTGAACGCTTTGTCCATCGATACCGCGGAAGAAAGAACCCCGCAGCCCACATACGGAATCTGCGCCAGTTCAAACAGCCCCTGGATCGTGCCGTCCTCCCCGAATTTTCCGTGAAGCACGGGGAAAACCACATCAATATGCCTCTTGTGTATCGCTTCTCCCTCAATCAAAAGCAGGCTTTTTTCCGTCGCGTCCGGAGAAATCACAGCCTGTACTGTGCTCTCCTTCCAGCTCCCCGCGGCAATCTGCTTGGGATCTTCCACATACAGCCAGCGGCCTTCTTTTGTGATGCCGACCAGCACCGGCTCATACTTTGCCGGATCCAGCGCGCGCACCACCGTCTGGACAGAAACGCAGGACACCTCATGTTCTGAGGACTGTCCGCCAAACAAAATCACAACCGTCATTTTCTTTTCCATACTCTCCTCCTGATTGTTTCAATTCATGCGCCGTACGGCACTGTGTCAATAATCGGATACGGCCGCATCTTAAAACAGGCTCCTCTTCCACTGATATTTCTCCATATCCACCCGGCCATCGACAAACTCGACGCCCTCCGCCTCAAGCAGCGTCACCTGCTGATTCTCCCCGCCGAACACAAACGCTTTCGAAACCTCTCCGAACCGGTTGACCACACGGTGGCAGGGAATATGCTCCGGGTCCGGATTCACATGCAGCGCGTACCCAACTACCCGCGACAGCCTGCGGTTCCCCGCAAGAAGCGCGATCTGGCCGTACGTCGCCACCTGCCCGTACGGGATCTGGCGGACGATCTCATAAATCCGCTCAAATGTGTTCTGACTTCCGCCGCTCATGCTGGTTCCCGTCCTTTCTGATTTACTGATTTTTCTTCCAGGCTCACCTGGCGGCCAGCTTTTCTTCCCACTCGCTTTCCCTGAATCCGACCAGCACAAAATCCTCCCCCACGACCAGCGGCCGCTTTACGAGCATCCCGTCCGTGGCAAGAAGCGCGATCTGCTCCTGCTCGCTCATCCCCGGAAGCTTTTCCTTCAGCCCCAGCTCCCGGTACTGAATCCCGCTTGTATTAAAAAACCGCTTCAGCGGCAGTCCGCTTTTCTGGTGCCAGAGCCGCAGCTCCTCCTCATTCGGATTCTCTTCTTTGATATGGCGGTCCGTGTAAGCGACGCCGTGATCATCCAGCCATTTCTTCGCCTTCCTGCAGGTTGAGCATTTCGGGTATTCTATCAATAACATATGCGTTCCTCCCTGATCTTGTTTTTATCCGCGTCCGGTAATCTCACAAAGTGCGGCAGTATCTCCTTTTGATAACCGGCCCTTCCTCATGCCGGCAGCCGTTTTGCGCCGCCGCAAAAAATACAGTCTTTCCGTATTATATACCAGCTTTCCCCGGTTTTCCATAAAATTTCTGCGTTTTTTCTTTCATATTGTGCTTTTCCGATTCATACGCCGCTATCCCGCGGCACAGAACCTCTGTTTGCGCCGCGGCGGATCTTATGCTATGATACACAAAAGGAAATCTCCGTATCCGGGATTCCTCCGCCCGCAAAAATCAGGCTGGTCTGCCAGCGAAAAGAAGGTGATCTCTTGCCGACCATATTTCACATTGATGTAAATTCCGCGTATCTGAGCTGGACCGCGATCGAAAAGCTTAAGGAGAATCCCACGCTCGACCTGCGCACAATCCCCTCGATCATCGGCGGCGACACGAAAAGCCGGCACGGGATCGTTCTCGCCAAATCGATTCCCGCCAAAAAATTCGGCATCCGGACGGCGGAACCCGTGGCCGCGGCTTTCCGCAAATGTCCGTCCCTGCACATGGAGCCTCCCGACCGGGAGCTTTACAAAAAGCGAAGCAGAGAACTGATGTCTCTGCTTCACACCTATACGCCCGACATCGAGCAGGTATCGATCGACGAGTGCTATCTCGATTTCACGCCGATCGCGCACCAGTTTTCATCGGCGCCGGCCGCCGCCAGGGAGATCGCGTCCCGGATACGGGATGAACTGGGCTTTACCGTCAATATCGGGATCGCCCCGAACAAGCTGCTCGCGAAGATGGCGAGTGATTTTGAAAAACCGGACCGCGTGCACACGCTCTTTCCCGAGGAGATTCCGGATAAAATGTGGCCGCTTCCGGTCGGCGATCTGTTCATGGTCGGACATTCGAGCGCGGAGCGGCTGAACAGCCTCGGAATCCGTACGATCGGCGATCTCGCGCGGACGGATCCGGAATTTCTGAGGCTTCATTTCAAGAGCCACGGAACCGCGATGTGGGAGCACGCGAACGGAATTGACCGCTCGGCCGTGGATTCCGAAGAGCATGACCGGAAGGGAATCGGCAATTCCGTCACGCTCCCGGAGGACATCACCCGGACGGACGACGCCCGAAAGATTCTCCTGAAGCTGGCGGAACAGGTCTCCTCGCGGCTTCGGAACGCAGGACAGATCGCGGGCACCGTCACCGTCGAAATTAAATACAGCACGTTCCGGTCCTGTTCGCGGCAGACGCAGCCGCTGACGCCCGTCAGTACTGCCGACGCGCTGTATCAGTGTGCCTGTCAGCTTTTTGACGAGCTTTGGAACGGCTCCCCGGTCCGCCTGCTCGGGATCCGCACGTCCAGACTCGCGCCTGCCGGCACACCGGTACAGCTCTCACTGTTCGATCTCGATTTTTCCGCGCCGCGGACAGCGAAAAAGATTTCGGATTCAGAAAACACACAGGGAACACGCCGCGGTCCGGACGGCGCACAGAAGAACAGCCGGATTCCCGGAGCGCAGTCCGGTACCGGCGCGGAAAGGTCCGATTCTGACCGAAAAGAACCGTCCGGGCAGGCGGCGTCTTCGGACTCTTTTTCCCATGTTCCGGACGGCGCTCGGACGGATCCGGCCGACATCCGGCACGCGGGAAGCACGGGCCGCCAGCAGCGGCTCGACGAAGCCCTCGAACAGATACGCCGGCGCTACGGAAAGGACGCCGTTGTGCGGGGTGCTCTGCTGGATCCCTCCGCCAGAGCCCCGAAAGATCCGTCCTGAGCGCTCAGTCCGGAATCACCGGGACCGCGTCCGCGGGAATCGGGCAGACATAGCCCTGCGCCGTTCGCTTTTCAAACTCGCGGCGCGCCTCCCGCAGGATCTCCGGTTTTGTCAGAAGATCGATGGCGGACGCCGCCAGCACCTTGCCGGCGCAAAGCGCCGCCTTGTGTCCGATCTCCGTCCGGCCGCAGGAGACGTTCTGCCAGCTGTGGCCGGGACAGCCGTTCGGCCACGACGCCACATGAATCTGCCCGGTCGGCGTCAGCCAGCTCACGTCGCCCACGTCGGTGGATCCGGCCTTAAACGCCTCCCCCTGATAGAGCGGCGCAAGAAACGCGTTCATCGCGTGCCCTGTCTCCTCCCGCAGCTTCTGCACTTCCTCCCGTAGTTCTGCGTCAAACTCCGCGGCGACGCCCGGTATGCCGCCGCTGCCCGGATACGTCTCTGCCAGCGCGTCGGCAAACGCGTTCTCTTCCTCCGTGTAGGACGGAACTCCGATTTCCCGGAAATTCTCATAAAGCACGCGTTCGATCGCGAAATTGCTGACGGTGTCCGCGACGCCGTCGATAAACTTACGCTCAAACGTCGTATCCGTCATCAGCGCCGCTCCCTCGGCAATCCGGTCCACTCTCTCCTGAAGTTCAACCGCCTCCGCCACATGGTTGGAACGCACCATATAGAGCACGCTGGCCCGCGGCTGTACCACATTCGGGCTGCAGCCGCCCGCGTCGGTGATCGCGTAATGGATCCGCGCCTTGTCGCTCATATGTTCGCGAAGAAACTGCACGCCGATGTTCATCAGCTCCACCGCGTCAAGGGCGCTCCGCCCTTTCTCCGGCGCTCCCGCCGCGTGGGACGCGACGCCGGAAAATTTATACTGCACCTGAATGCAGGAATTTGAGGAGCCGGTTGCCGCCTCGTTTACGTCCTCCGGATGCCAGGTCAGCGCCGCGTCCAGTTCTCTCCAGAGACCGTCCCGCGCCATAAACGCCTTCGCCGCCCCGCCTTCCTCGCCCGGACAGCCGTACAGCACGACCGTCCCTTCCCGGCCGGACTGCGCGAGAAACTCCTTCACGCCAAGAGCCGCGGCAAACGCGCCCGCGCCGAGCAGATTATGACCGCAGCCATGGCCGCAGCCGCCCGGGTGAATTTCCTCCCGCTTCGTTTTTCCGGCCTTCTGGGAAAGTCCGGAGAGCGCGTCGTACTCCGCGAGAATCCCGATCCGCGGCCTGCCGCTCCCGAACTCCGCCGCGAACGCGGTCTCGATCCCGCAGACGCCGCGCTCTACGGCAAAGCCCTCCTCCTCCAGGACTCTGCAGTATAAATCCGCCGACCTGAATTCCTGTAAGGACAGCTCCGCGAATTCCCAGATCTGATCTGCCACTTCCGTGATCCGTCCTGCTTTTTCCTCTATCTTTTTTATTGCCTCTCTTTTTAATTCCTGTTCACAACCTGGTCTCATGACTTTTCTCCGTTTCTTTGAAAGAACCAGCCTGCAGGAGATAAAATCCCCGCAGACTGGTCCTTATTACACGTTATTGTTTCGGTTTTGCCGTTACAGAATCTTCGCCAGGAAATCTTTCAGTCTTGGATTCTGCGGCCGTCCGAAAATGTCCTCCGGCGTTCCTTCCTCCAGCAGTTTTCCGTCCGCCATGAAGAGCACCCGGCTGCCGACCTCGCGTGCAAACCCCATCTCATGGGTCACGCACACCATCGTCATCCCTTCTTTTGCGAGCTCTTTCATAACGTCGAGCACCTCGCCGACCATCTCCGGGTCAAGCGCGGAGGTCGGTTCGTCAAACAGCATGACCTGCGGCTCCATCGCGAGTGCGCGCACGATCGCCACACGCTGCTTCTGTCCGCCGGAGAGCTGGATCGGATAAGCGCCGGCGCGGTCCTTGAGTCCGACGCGGTCCAGAAGCGCGAGCGCCTTCGCCTCGGCATCCGCCTTCGCCATGCCTTTTACCTTCACCGGGGCGAGCGTCATGTTGTCGAGAATCGTCATATGCGGGAAGAGATTGAAGTGCTGAAATACCATCCCCATCTTCTGGCGGAGCTCGTCGATATTGAGCTTCACCTTTTTCCCTTCGCTGTTCACATATTTCTTTTTTGTGATATCGATACCGTCAAACAGGATCGAACCGCCGGTCGGCTCCTCAAGGAGGTTCAGGCTGCGCAGGAACGTGGATTTTCCGGAACCGGAGGGGCCGATGACCACCACCACGTCGCCTTTGCAGATATCTGTCGTCACGCCGTCGAGAGCTTTGATCGCTCCCATATTATAATGCTTTTTCAGATCCGTTACCTGGATCAGACTGTTATCTCTTGTCGCCACGGCTCATCCTCCTTTCAAAATACGCGATCAGCTTCGAGGTCGGGAAACACAGGCAGAAGTAGATCGCGGTCGCCACCAGAAGGGGCTCGACGATGATGAAAGTCGCGCCTTTCACCGCGTTGACCGCCGACATGATGTCCTGCACGCCGATCGTGTAGGTGATCGCGGATTCCTTGATGATCACGACAAACTCATTCGCGATCGCGGGCAGAATGTTCTTGAGCGCCTGCGGAAGAATGATGTAGCGCAGATTCTGTACCTGGGACAGGCCGAGCGATCTCGCCGCCTCCGTCTGTCCGCCGTCGATCGACTGGATACCGGAACGGATGATCTCGCACAGGTACGCTCCTGAGTTCATTCCGAGCGCAACGACGCCGGGAAAGAAACGGTCAAATTTGATAAATCCGAACATGCTGAACGACGGCAGATTGATAATGCCGAAAACGCCGTAATAAATGATAAAAATCTGAACCAGCACAGGCGTGGAACGCAGAAGCTCCACGTATGCGGTCGCGATAAAGCTCAGCGGATTAAAGCGGCTTAAAAGCGCAAGAAAACCTTTCTCTCTCTGGTATCCTTCCTTCGTCTTCCCCAGAAAGCGGAAGGGGCGGATATTTGAGAGACGCATCAGCGCCAGCACAAGCGCGATGCAGAAGCCGATCGCGACAGTGAACAGCGAGAGCATAACCGTTACAATGATGCCCTGCCGGAACAGCTGCGCGTACGGCAGTATTTTAGGAAAGTTGCTCAGTTGTATAAAACTACCCATAAATACTCCTTTCGGGATGAAGTGATAAAACGCGTGCCCGCGGCATATACAGGGAAATCTGAGTGCGGCCAAAATCAGCGCGGCGCTCACTTTCGTCATGCCGCGGCGGATACACAACAGTTCCTCCCCGAATCCTCAGGGAGGAACTGCGTCTTTGCGTTTTTCTTATTCTTTTATTCCGTGACAGCCTCGGTTCCCGGCTCTTCCTCCGGAACGGAACCGTCTTCGTCCAGAAGACCTTCATACTTCTCTCCGGTAGCCAGCTCGTTCGCCTCAGCGATGAACTGCTCAAGAGAACCGTCCTCCGTCGCCGCCGCGATCGCCTCGTTGACCGCGTTCAGAAGTCCTTCGTTGCCCTTGCATACGCCGACTGCGGAACCTTCAAACTCATACGGGACATCCGCCACGATCTCAAGCTCCGGATAGTTCTTCTGATAGCTCTTCGCCACGTCTGTCTCGATGTAAGCCGCGTCCATCTTGCCGGAAATAAGCTCCGCGATGATATCCGTCACCTTCGGAAGGGAGATGATATCGGCATCCGGGCTGTTTTTCTGCGCCAGATCCAGCTGGATTGATCCGGTCTGCGCGCCTACGGTGACATCCGGGTTGTTGATCGCCTCAAACGTATTGTAGGTCTCCGCGTTGTCCTTTACCGTAACAAGAGACTGTCCTCCTTTGTAATAGATATCGGAGAAATCCATGATGCCTTCTCTCTTTGTATCCGGAGACAGACCCGCCATGCCGAGGTCGACCGACTTCGTCTGCAGTTCGCTCAAAACACCGTCGAAATCAACGGTCACAACCTCAAGCTGAAGTCCCATATAGTCCGCTATGTACTGCGCAAGCGCCATATCAAAGCCGGCAAGTGTGGAAGATCCGTCCTCCCCGATCGCGTAAAACTCATACGGAGCGAAATCCGGGCTGGTCGCCACCGTGAGTACGCCTTCCTTGACCGTCTCGACAGCGCCCTCTTCGGCGAAGGCCGTCAGAGACGCGGCGGCACAGCAGGCCGCGATGGAAAGTGCAAGCAGTTTCTTTTTCATAAATCTTGTCCTCCTTATCTGCGCGGAATATCCCTGGGGAATTCCCGCATAAATATAAACAGCAGTCAACTAATTATTCATTATAAACAAATTCTGAAAATAATCAAGTCTGTTTTGAAGGAAAATGTTTTTTTCTCTGTTTTCCGGCCGGGCGGGCAGATATTTCCTCTCCCTTTCGGAAAATCCGCCGCAGCATCACGAGAGCGGCAGCGGCAAGGATCAGCTCCGCAAACGGCTGCGCGTACGCGAGTCCGTACAGCGGGAACAGCCAGTTCAGCACATAGAGCGCGGGGATCTCCAGAAGAATCTTCCGCATAATCGCAAAATAGAGGGCATATCCTCCCATTCCGAGCGCCTGGAAGACGCCGACCGCAAGGAAATCCACAAAGATCAGCGGCTGTTCCAGGCAGAAGCCGCGCAGGAAGCGCGTCCCGTAGCCGATGATCGACTCGTTCTTCATGAAGGCGCTGACGATGCCTCCGGCGCCCAGATAATAGCAGAAAGACACAAAAACCGTGGCCGGAACCATCAGCTTCAGAGCGAACATAACCGCGTCTTTCATGCGCCTGCGGTTTCCGCTGGAGAAATTATAGCCGACCAGCGGCATGATGCCCTGCGAAAAGCCCAGCGCGATCTGCATCGGAACCATATTGATCTTCTGCGCGATGCCCATCGCCGCCACGGCGTCGGCCCCATGAATCGAGGTGAAGTTGTTGAGGATCGTCATTCCCGTCACATTCAGGAGATTCTGAATGGAAGCCGGGATGCCCACGCCGCACACGCCGAGCACAATCTCCTTCCGGAACCCGAATTTTTTCGGATTGACGCAGACAAACGTGGTCTTCCTTCTCACACGGAGAAGCACAAAAAAGTAGCAGCAGGCCACGCAGTTGGACAGAAATGTCGCAAGACCTGCTCCGGCCGCTCCCATGTTCAGCCCCCACGGAAGAATGAAAAACGGGTCAAGCACAATATTCAGCAGACAGCCGCTCATCGTTCCGAGGCTGGCGTGGAAGGAAGAGCCTTCCGAGCGCACCAGATACGCGAGGACGACATTCAGGATCGCCGGGGTCGCGCCGCAGTAGACCGTCCAGAACATATAACCGCCCGTAGCGGCCAGGGTCTCCGGATCCGCTCCCAAAAGAGCAAGCAGAGGCCCCCGGAACAGAACGCACAGCAGCGAAAACAGAATCCCGCAAAAGAGCGCGCAGTAAAACCCGAACGCGGAGCTGCGGTAAACCGTCTCGTACTCCTTTCTTCCGAGCGCCCGGCTCATCATGCTGGAGCTTCCGACGCCGAACAGATTATTCACGGCGTTAAACGCCAGGAGAACCGGCGCGGCCAGCGTAACCGCCGCGTTCTGCACCGGATCATTCAGCATCCCGACAAAATACGTATCCGCGAGGTTGTAGAGCACCATGACCAGCGAGCTCAGGATCGTCGGTACGGTCAGTTTCGCGACCGCGGACGGGATCGGCATGCGTTCAAATAATTCCGCTTTTTCATTTTCAGCCAAGATCAGCACCTTCTTTAAATTTTTTAATCATCGCCGCTTATCTTACCACAAAATAACAGCCGCGGAAACACTTTTTTCCGCGGCTGCCTTTTTTATGCGCAGACCCGTGTAAGGAAGTCAGCTGCTGACGCAGCACACGGGCCGCGCGGCGAGCAGGAGAAAAGGTCGCCTCCTGCTCGATCCTGCACAGATTCCTCTGCGCGCTTTGTTTACTTCCAGTTCTCGCAGAGCGCTTTCATATACCGCTCATGCTCCGCGCGGTCCTCTGTCAGAAGCTCATACACCAGATACTCCGGCTCCAGCCACTCCACGGTCTCCCGCGCCTCGCGGCAGAGGAACGGCCTGTGGCTGTCCACCGTATAGACGTACCCGGCAAGCATTCCGTTCTTTTCGTCGTAGGAGCCGCCAAGCACAGGCGGATGCTTCTTCTGCTCCTCCACGTAGGCTCCGCTTAAAGTCTGGTGGAAATGGATCCCCCGGATAATCGAGCGGTCCTCGTACCGCTCCATGACCTCGCGAAGATAAGCGGCCCCTTCCTGCTCCGTGCGAAGCGCCGTGTTCGTGTGGAGCAGGTGTCCGGTATCCAGCATGATGCCCTTACGTGGATAGCGGACTTTCTCTAGCAGACGGTATGTGATTTCCGGCCGCGTCATCGTAAGTCCCGGCCACCACAGATTTTCAAGCAGCAGCTCAAAGCCTTCGTCCTTGGGAAGCAGCCGGTTCAGAAGTTCTGCCGCGGCGTCCGTGATCTCCTCGTCGCTGTACCGGAAGTTCCGCGAAACCGCTTCGGACAGAAGCACATCCGAGACGTGAAAGACGACATACTCTGGATCATACGCTCTGGCAAACGCGAGATTTTTCCGAAACGACGCAAGGACTGCCTCCTGCCCGCTTCCGCCAAAGTACCGCTCCGCCTCTTCCCTGCTGCCAAATTCTTCCTCGATCGTACGCTCATCTCCCGACCAGAAACAGTACCAGCTCGGAAAATACTTCAGATGCACACCGATCACGTCCTCCGGGACGACGATCCCCCGCTCATCCGTTCCCGCCTCAAGCAGTTCAAGACCGTCAAGGCCGAACCGGCGGTAATATGCCCGCAGATCCTCCCTGCTCTCAAAGCGTTCCAGGTCCGTATAATGCGTACAGAAATTCATGATCCGTTTCATCGCTTTACTCCGCGGTATCCGGGAGTCTTATCATGTGCTGGAATTCATATCCTTCCATCAGTTCCGGGTGGATGATCGCCACAAGATCCTCAAATTTCTCATCCGCGTCCGCGCCGCTCATATAATAGTCTTTTGCGTACACAAAAACATTATCATCCTGGAATGCCTTAAACTCCGTAACCAGAGGTTCCTGCGCTTCAAGATACGCCTTGTCCGGCGAATAGGTGATCACGGACGTGTAGATCATGATGTCCGCGTCCTTCGCCTTGTCCAGGAACTCCTCCATGCTGATCTGCATGCTGCCGTCCCCCGCGAGATCACTTAAAGCATAGACTCCGCCTGCCTCCGCGATCCGCTCTGCCGTGGACGACTCGCTGCCCTGCGTATACACGACACCGTCATAAAAGGAGCCGATCGCCACAACCGGTCTTTCCTCCTCCGGGATTTCCGCGGTCATCGCTTTAAGCTCGTCGATCCGCGCGAGCTTCGCCTCAAAGACATCCGCCGCTTCCTGATCCATGTTGTAAAGCGCGCCGAACAGCTTCAGCCACTCCATATAGCCCTCGTTCGTCTCTTCCATCCAGCCCGAGTCAATGATATACGGGATTCCGACCTCGTCAAGCTGCGCGCCAAGCGTCTCCGCTCCCGGCTGGCCGCCGCTCATCATCACAAGATCCGGAGAAAGTCCGGCAACCTCCTCGACATTGGCCGCCGTCTGATCATTCTGAACGACGTACGCGATCGTTCCGTTTTCCATTCCCTCGATAATCTCCGGGATCGTCCAGTCCTCAACAGGGGCGGACACTCCGACGATTGAGTCATACAGCCCGGCTCCGCCGATCGCCTCAAGGCTGCTCACCTCGGTCGCGGAGCAGTACAGCACCCGCTCCACCGGCGTGCGGATCACGACAACATCCTCATATCCCTCCGGGATCTCGCCGTCCCTGGGTACCAGAAGACGCTGATTGCCGTCCCCGTCCGTGATCAGCTTCACGTCATTTTCCAGATATTCAATGTCAAACATGCTGGCATATTCAATGCCGAGTCCGCTGCCGTCGGAAACTTCTTCTCCGTCCATCTCTGCGGCAGCTTCTGATTCCAGAGCTTCCGATTCCGGAGCCTCCGTCTCAGAGACAGCCTCCGCTCCGTCGGCGGCTTCCGTGCTGACGGCCTCTGTCTCCGCAGGCGCGGTCTCCGCCTCCTGCGCAGCCGCAGTCCCGGCGCCAAGCAGACCAAGACACAGCACGCCCGCAGCGGCCGTCATTCCCAGCTTCCTCTTCAGTTCATTCCTTTTCATAATCTGTCTGTTCCTCCTTGTGTTTCTCTCTTTTATTTATCCTGATCAAAGGAAAATTCTCCGTACTGCCCGCTTCTTTGCAGCCCGCCGCCTTTCATTCCCTGCATTTTGTGAACGCGGCACGCTTTCCGGCGCGCAGTACCGTTTTCCCGTTATCAGCTCTTTGACAGGCGGCCCGTTTCTTCCTGCAGACGGCCGGAAAGCTCCGCCATCGAAGATACGTAAATAATATCCGCTCCCCGGCCGCAGACCTCGGCGCCCTCCCTCGGATCCCGAAGGCTGAATATCCGTTTCCCGCAGCCGGCCGCACGCCCAAGCAGCTTCGCGTTCTCTTTGTTCTCCTGTCCGACCGGAAATCCGGTATCG